>JARLGN010000430.1 GCA_031292775.1 Acidobacteriota bacterium
ACGTTGATGGGAATAAACAGGAAGGCCATGCCGATGCGGGAAAAAGTCCAGGCACGAACCGCCGTCCAGATATCAAGTTGCAGGTTAAAGCTCGACATGTGCAACAGAGAAAAGCCGGTAATCCCCAATCCAAACGCCACCAGCCAGCGCGCCTCCACCTTCTGGGTCAGGCGACCCACGAGCGGCAACGCCAGAATGGTGAAGATGCTTCCCGGAGAGAGCACCAGTCCACTGAGCAAGGCCGTGTAACCCATCAGTGTTTGCAACATCAGGGGCAGCAGCACGGTGGTGCCATAAAGCACAAACCCCAGCATAAACATGGTGAAGGTGGCGAGGAAGAAATTCCGGTCCTTCAACATGCGGAAGTCCACAATAGGGTCTTCGCGCGTGAGTTCCCAGATGAATGCCCCGATCAACCCCACACCAGCGATAAGAGTACAGCCGACAATGAAGTTCGAACCGAACCAATCTTCCCGCTCACCTTTATCAAGGACCACTTGGAGAAAACCCAGGCCCACACTCAGCAATCCCAGCCCGATGTAATCAATCCGCAGGCCGCGCAGGCTCTTGCGCACCAGATAGGGTGGATCGTAGATCAGAAAAGCCGTCAAGAGGAGGGACAGCACACCGACGGGAATGTTAATGAAGAAAATCCATCGCCAGGTGTAGTTGTCCGTGATCCAACCTCCCAGCGTGGGACCGACAACAGGCGCCACCACCACGCCCATCCCATAAACCGCCATCGCCATGCCCTGCTTTTCCTTGGGAAAGCTCTCCACCAGAATCGCTTGCGAAATTGGCTGAAGCGCGCCGCCGCCCGCGCCCTGCAAGATTCGAAATACCACCAGCAACCCCAGGCTGGGAGCAATTCCACAGAGGAAGGAACATATCGTGAAGATGCCCACGCAGACCATGAAGAAGCGCTTGCGTCCGAAGAGTGAAGACAGCCAACCCGTGAGCGGCAGCACGATGGCGTTTGAGACGAGATAAGAAGTGAGCACCCAGGTGCTCTCATCGACACCGGCGGATAAGTCGCCGGCGATATGGGGCAGCGCCACATTGGCGACGCTGGTGTCCAGCACCTCCAGGAAGGTGGCGAGCATCACCGTAAGGGCAATAAGCCACGGATTGATCGCTCCATGTTCTCGTTTTTGATTGAAGAGACCGCGCATAATGATGATTTGGCCACGGCAGGCCGGATACCTGATGCGTTCCCGATCCACCGTTCGGCGGGTTACGCACGTCTAATATGCAATTTGTTGTAGTCGCGAAAGCCCTGAGCTTGCCTGATAACTTCGGCCGATCGGTTACATTCCAGATGGCGAAAAGCGCGGGTATAATCGCTCAATGCGCCATCGGGGGTCCACCACGCGACCGGCTCTTCTTCATTAAAAGCATCAAGGGGATTAAAGTCAGGAACATAAGCCCCATGATCCAGAAAACGTCACCGAAAGCCAGCATGGCAGCATGCCGCTGCAAAATCCCATAAGCCATGCCATGCGCCTGGGCCTGGGCGTCGGTGGAGTTTGACCCCGCGACGAACAGGACCCGTGCCGAGCCATTCATTATAGCCTGATACGCGGAGTCAAAAGGCGTCATATGGCTTACCAGGATTCCTTGATGGAACTGCTGCCGGCGTGCCAGCAGGGTCACCACGTTGGCGATCCCGAAGCTCCCACCGATGTTCCTGGCCAGGTTGATGATGCCCGTGGCGTTATTGAATTTCTCTTTGGGAATAAAGTAGAACGCCATGACGTTGATGGGCACAAAGAGAAAGGCCATCCCCGCCGATTGATAAATCCGCGCCATCATCGCGGTGTGAAAATCAATGTCCAGGTTGAAAGTCGCCATGTGAAACAGCGAAGAGGCCACGATTACGACACCGCAAATCACCAGCCATCGAGCATCAAAGTGCGTCAATAATTGGCCCACGAGTGGCAGCATGAGGACTACGATAAATCCTCCCGGCGAAAGCACCAACCCGCTCAATAGCGCCGTGTATCCCAGCAGCGTCTGAAGAAAAATGGGCAGCAAGGCAGTGCTGCCGTAAAGAACAAACCCCAGCATAAACATTGTCAAGGTGGCGAGGAGGAAATTCCGGTTCTTCAGCAGCCGGAAGTCCACGATAGGATCTTTGCGATTGAGTTCCCAGATCAGGGCCCCGAGCAGCCCGATCACCGCCACTGCGGCGCAGGCTACGATGAAGTGCGATTCGAACCAGTCCTCGCGCTGTCCCTTATCCAGAACAACCTGCAGGAATCCCAGGCCCACGCTCAGCAGGCCCAGCCCAATGTAATCGATACCAACCGCCCCAACCTTCTTGCGCTCCAGGAACGGCGGGTCATAAATCAGGAAGAAGGTAAGAATCAGGGAGATGACTCCCACCGGAATGTTGATGAAGAAAATCCATCGCCAGCTATAACTGTCGGTGAGCCACCCCCCCAGGGTGGGGCCGATGATGGGCGCCATGACCACGCCCACACCGAACATGGCCATCGCCATGCCGCGCTTTTCCTTGGGAAAACTCTCCAGCATGACGGCCTGAGAGATGGGCTGCAACGCTCCCCCTCCGGCGCCTTGCATGATGCGGAAAAACACCAGCCAGGGAAGACTGGGGGCGAGCCCGCAGAGCAGGGAGCTGACCGTGAAGATGGCCACGCACGTCATATAGAAGCGCTTGCGTCCGAACAGCGAGGAGAGCCACCCTGTAAGTGGGAGCACAATGGCGTTTGAAACCAGGTAAGAGGTCAGGACCCAGGTGCTTTCGTCAACGCCGGCGGAAAGGTTGCCGGAGATGTGCGGAAGCGCGACATTGGCCACGCTGGTATCGAGCACTTCCATGAAAACCGCGAGCATCACCGTGAAGGCGACCAGCCACGGGTGGGTCTCTCCGTTTTGTCGAGCTCGCGCGAACAGTTGCTTCATGGTCAGTTGCGATTAATTGGCTGCGTCTTCCCCGCGGGTACTGGCAATCTACCGGCCCACTGGAACCGCTCCCGTCTTTGCACAGTGGAGTGCCGAGAGGATAATGGAAACCGCCTCTTTTTCCCCCAAGCTCGAGGAAATCATCAGGTGGTACAGGTGGCGATTCTGCCAGTCTTCGCCGTAGTTGGCGCGAACATAAATGGCGCGGGTTGCATCTTCTTCGTCCAGTTTCTTCTCCGCCTCAGCCTTCGAAAGCCGTGCATCGCGGCTAAGCACGCGCTTCAGGCGTTCACTCCGGGGCGCGTAAATGAAAACGTGGAAAGCTTCTTCAAACTGCTGAAGAATGCATTGGCTTCCCCGCCCTACGATCACACAATCACCAATTCCCGCCGCTTCATCGATGATCCGGCGAGTCAAATGGGCTGCAACTTCAGCGTCAAACCGGCCCGGCAGGGGGCCCCCGATGTAACCCCTTAATCCCGGAGACTGCCCAAAGACTTCCGCCAAGCGGTTGAACCAGGGGTCGGGACGCTCATCGAACTTCTCCGCCACCTGGGGCTCGATGCTGGCGGCTTCCGCGATCTTTTCCACCAGGCAGCGATCCAGCAGTTTCCATCCCAGGCGGCCAGCCAGCAACTGGGCGATTCTGCCACCCCCACTTCCGTACTCTCGCGCCACAGTCACGACGCGGAACATGGTTCTACCCTCACTTTGTGATAATCGTCGTTACAACATTCATGCCGGGGCGCAAAATTGCCTTTGCCGAAGAATCAGGGTCCAACAGGATCTTCACCGGAATGCGCTGCACCACCTTCACGTAATTGCCCGTGGCATTTTCAGGCGGCAGCAAGCTCAGGCGCGACCCCGTGGCACCGGCGACGGAATCCACGTAGCCGGTAACGGTCTGGCCGTACATATCCACATCGATCTCCGCCTTCTGGCCGGGACGCACCTTGGAAAGCTGTGTCTCCTTGAAATTTGCCGTAATCCAAACGTCGTTCAAGGGAATCAGGGTGAAGAGACCCTGCCCTGGCTGTATGATTTGGCCAGCCTCGACCGATTTTCTGGTGACAACGCCATCGCTGGGAGCAACGATGGTGGTGTAACTTAACTGCAACTCTGCTGCTTCCAAATCCGCTTGGGCCGCAGCCACGCCCGCTTCCGCGGAAGCCTGGTCGGACTCGTGAATGGATACCTGTTTATGGTTCGCCATCGCCTGCTCAACCATGGCGTGCGCCTGCTGCACCTGGGCTTTGGCCGCCAGCATGGATTCGCGGGCAATATCCGCTCCCCTCTCGGCGGAAGTGAGTTTTTCGTTCGCAGCATTGAGTTGGCTGTCGGCCACGCGCGCGCCGGCCAAGTAGGCATCGTATTGCTGCTGGGAGATCTCACCTTTTTCCATCAAGGGTTTCATGCGGGCCAAATCCGCTTGGGCACGCTCGTTATTGGCTTTCTGCGCAGCCACATTGGCACGCGCATAGGCCAACTCCGAGATGGAGTCCTTCTCATAGCTAAACCTGGACTTGTTATAGTTCGCCTCGGCGGCAGTAAGTTGCGCATCAGCGCCGGAGGAGGTGCTGTCAGTGGTTTCCCGCGTCAAAGGGACGACCACACCCGCACCCTTCGCACGAGCTTCGGCAAGCGCCAGCGCCGCCTTGGCCTGGTCCACACGGGCCTGGTAATCGCGCGGATCAATGCGCACCAGCACCTGACCCTGTTTGACCGCCTCGTTGTCATTGATCATCACCGCGCCCACGGTCCCATATATCTTGCTGGCGATGGGCACAATGTGACCATCCACCTGCGCGTCATCCGTGGATATCCGGTTGTGGTAGTAAACCAACAAGACCACTCCGGCAACAGCCAGGATGGCCGCTGCCCCTATGGCAGCAAGGCGGACCAGCGGATTAGACCAGCGCGACGGACTCTTGTCGTCGACCTCCGGGTCTACTGATTCCACTTGCCTTAAATCTTTTTCCAGCTCAACAACATTTGGATCTGTACTCGGCATAGTTGTACACCTTTGCTTGGCTTGTAGCGTTGCCCTTTCGGGCGGCGCCTGCCGGGCTAAAGCCCGGCGCTACTTGGAATAAAGCCCTTCAATCTGACCAATGGCATGGGATAAGTCCGCCCTTGACTGGTTGTAGCGATAGAGCGCGACAATCTGGTTATCGTTGGCGCGAGCCAGGGCGTCCTGCGCGCTAACGACTTCAATGTTGTTGGCAACGCCCGCCTGGAACCGGTCGCGTGCCTGCGTGACTTCCTGTTGGGCCAGATTCACTCCCAGGTTGGCCACATCCACTTCATGCTGCGCCGCGTCGAGTTGCGCTTGCGACGTTTTCACTTCCAAGGCAATCTGGTTCCGAAGTTCTGAGCGTTCCTGGTCAACCTTTTTTAGTTCAAGGGCGGCCTTGGTCATCTCGGCGTGAATCCGTCCTCCCGTAAATAGAGGAACATCCACGGTGACCTGGTAAACGTAAGAAGGTATGGCGCTGGGAGCCGACAACCCTTGCTCGCCCCACGTACCTAAGAAACTTATCGTGGGCAGCCGCGATTCACTGGCTCCGCGCCGGGCCAGTTCAGCGATATGCGCGCGCGCCGCAAGCGCTTTCATTTCCGGACGCGTCTCGTAAGCTTGCTCAAGGCTCCGGCTGGCGTCGATAGCGGGTGTCTCATAAAAATTCGGCGTATCCGCCAGCTCAATTTCCCGGTGCGCTTCCAAATTGAGCAGCCGTCCCAAGCCATAGAGCGCAACCTTTTGCTGGGTCTCCGCTTCCAGAACGCGTTGCTTCTCATTTTGAAGCTCAACGTTGGCACGCAAGGTATCAATCCCCGTGCCCACACCGTGTTTCTGCAGGTCACTGGCCTGGTCATAAAGCGCCTGGGCCAAATCCATCCGCGAACGGGCCGCTTGCACCGCGGCAGTGGCGCGCATTCCTGCCAGGTATTGCGAAACCACCAGCAACACGACCTGCTCGCGCACTGTGGTTTCCTGCGCCTGCACCGCATTGACTCCCTGGTGAGCTGCCTGCAAGCGCCGCCAAAGGGTCAGGTCGAGCAAGGGCATCGTTACCCCTACGTCCGCCTGAAAGAATTGGAACGGGCCGGAGTGCTCCGCAATGCCGGGAAACTTGCTGCCAAACTGCGAGTAGATGTTGAACCGCATTGCCCGGTCATAAACTTCCACGCCCGCTTGGGGAAGCAGTGCAGACCGCGCAATTGATTTGTCTTCCTGACTTTCAGCAAAGCTCAGGGTGGCAATCTGGACCTGCGGATTTTCCTTGAGCGCCGTTGCCACAGCGTCGTGCAAAGTCAGTCGCAAAGGAGTGGGATCCTCCGCCCGTGCGGTTGCAGCCACAAGGAATGGCAGAAGAAGAAGTAAGAGAAGGTGAGAGGCTTCCGGCCTCACCTTGCGTGGCACCTTGACGGATTTTTCCACCGGCTTTTCGGTGCAGATTTCTTCAATCAGCGAATTCGGCATAATACCCGACCCAATAAGATGAGCGCCCCCTTTTGAGATCGTGCAGAGCAGTTTCTTTCCTGCGGGGTCAACGAACGTCACACCGGACAAGTCCACGATCAATCCCTTCTGTCTATAGATGTCCGCCGACATGTGCCAGCAACGCTCAAACTCTTCCACATAAGGGCCGGAGAGTTTTCCCTCCAGTTTTAGTGTGACCCTTTCATTGGTATCGGTTGTGGTGATACGAAGCATGATGGCAACTCTCCTCAGTAATCAATCTGGTAAAAGGCAATGCGGGGTCCAAACTCTAAATCTTGACAACGCATGATAAGTCCTTCTATTCCATGATTTGCGCCTTTGAGGTTTGATGGAGGGTCACGTTGGGAGATGTCAATTGTGCCGAAATGCCGTCACTTGCCGGAATTCAGTCACTGGCAGTGGCAACATTAAGGCATTTTGATCCGCATGCAGTTTGGTTGGGGGATGCTGGGACAAGCTAACCCGGATATTTCACCATGGCTTCGTGAGGGCGACGGTTCCGGTCCGCGCTAATGCAGCGTTTCTGATTCTTTGCGCATGACCGCAGTGAGAAATCCTAGCTAACTTACTTCTTTTCAATAACTCATCCAGAAAATACTATAAGTTGTTTGTTTTCATAAACTCATTGGGAGCACTTTTTTTGACCCTTTGTTTTCAATATACTATTGGGAGCAACCTTCATTTTTAACATCTTTTTCTTAATCGTCCATTGCTTTCAACAACTTATTGGGAGCACTTTTTATGGCCCTTTGTTATCAATCGGTTATTGGGAACGATTTCCATGTTTGAACTCTTTCGCTGTGTGGTCGCCTCCGTCCGATTCCACAGACAAATTGGCATTCATTCTATCCCACCGCGACACTGCTTGCCCTTCCGCCCTCAGACCTTGCGGGCCTCCCGTTACGGATCATCCGCCAACGCTCTCGTTGGTGAGGCCGCGCCTCTGGCACCTGCGCTGCGCCATTCCACCCGGGCACAGTCCTCCGTTCCATCCCCCTGCATGGTGGCATCCATAGCCTAG
>JARLGN010000431.1 GCA_031292775.1 Acidobacteriota bacterium
TACATCATGTTCTGAACGACGCCCGATCTTCTTGTATTCCGGCAAATCGCTTAGGCGCCCTTCCGAAATGTTCTTCGCAGTTTCGGTGATATGACACAATCGTATCAGCACAGTGTTTGTTGCCTCGGCTATCTCGGCGAAAAGTCCCTTATACTCAGCCTTAAGCGGAAGGGTATGGTCGTTCACCGCCAGCCGTTGCAGTGCCTGCTTGACCTCAGTAAGAGGCTGAACGATGACGTCCAGAATGCCATTGACCGCTTCCAGGGTTTCCTGGTCTTTCCCGGCGAAATTTGTAATGACTGCCCGCTCGTTTAAGTTTCCCTCTTGGGCTGCTTGGAGCAGCCGACGGACCTCATCACTAGCTGACACGAGGTTTTTGGGGGCGTGTTGCCTTGCAGGCTTTGAATTCACCCTATTTTGCATGTAATTATCCTCCAATCAGTGTTCTGTCTGGCTAAGCGCCTCTTGCGGCAGTCGTCACCAGATACAGTACTTGGTTAACCCCACGTACACGGTCATTGCTCTCCGTTCTGAAAGGGGTCGAGAACAATTTGAATCCATTTTCATCGACCCCGGCAGGTCCTGGTTCGCTGATTTCAGCAGACCATCAGCCGCTCATCCCGAGAGATCGTCCTTTCCAACAAGCAACAACACCTTGCCGGCACTTAATTCAGCTGGCTCAATTTCTGGCCTGCAGCTTCGGATGCGGGCGCGACAAGGGGACCGCGAACTCGATCCAGAGAGCGTTTCCGTGCGGCCGGTTTTCCACCAACGTGTCCCGGAAATACTTGGCAATCAAAACCATGGGGCCAAGTTGGTAATGCACCTCCGGGCCAATGGCCAAGTCGCGGCCACGATTTCCCCCTGAATAGATCACGCCCTGAAGCCGGTCATCAGTGGTTTGCTGGTAGATATACCCATTTGCGCCGATCGCCAATTTCTTGGTGACGTTTTGCATCGCAACATACTCCCAGAGGAGCTCATTGCCAGAATGGTATTGGGTGGCGGAGTCCGTGTAGTTGACGATGTACTGCAAGCGGGAACTGATTTCAGTCCTTCCGTGATGGGGAAGATAGGTGAAGGCACCCGACGGGGTCGTAGCAAAGTTGTGTTGTCCAACATTGATGGGGCCACCCTTGTGATACACGGGGGCCGGTGTCATCAGGTCAAGTCCGTACCACCAATGCCAGTTACCCCGGTTATAGGCAACGTCGGTTCCCAGGATCGGATTGGAAATACCTGTCGTCGAATACCTGCCAGCGGGGGTCCGTAACGTTACGTTGGCGAAAGGAAATGCGGCCCAACTGACTAACTCTCCCCCCAACAGATGTACGCCCCAGTTATGAGTGATCTTGGGAGCAAAGGCATAAACAGCCAGTTTAAATCCTGGAACCGAACTATGCCCTTGGCCATCGAGAAAGCCATTGGCCTGGTAAGTGGTACTGAACTCGGCGAACATGGTTTGCCCTGCGGCCGGAGTCAACCCGGGCATGACGGTTTCTGCTCCAATCGGATATACGCTTCCGCTGCCTTCTGTTCCCGCCATCCGAGCCGCCGTCAGGCTCATGAAGACGATGCATGCCGCGGTTCCAAATAAGAAAGTGCTGATCCTCTTCTGCAAGGTCGGTTCAATCTTCATTTCATACTCCTTTCGATGATTTTCCCAGGCTAAGCGCCGATCGCCGCGGTCGTCACCAGATTCAGCATCTTGTCCGTATCCAGAGCAATCAGTAACGCGTCCTTCAGTTTGTAAACTCCACGAATGAGTTCCCGAGCGTCTCCCGCGAGAGTACCGGGAGGCAATTCGAAGGCTTCCTCTTCGACTTCCAATACATCTCCGATTTCATCGACGAGCAGGCTCACCGCACCGTCCTCGTGACGGATCACCACGTTCATGGGGAGGTCGGCGGCGGCGCGTTCCCGCAGTCCCAGCCGGCATCGCAGGTCAACGGCGGTGACAATCTGGCCGCGCAGGTTGATGAGGCCTTTGACTACCGAAGGAGCCAAAGGCACGCGGGTCATTTCCTGGTACCGAATGACCTCCTGGACTTTTTCGACTTCCACTCCAAAGAGGAGGCGGTCGACAACAAAGGTCGAAAACTGTTTCTTCCCTGCCATGAGATATCCCCTGTCTAGGCTGCCACTGCTTCGCTGAAAAAATTCGGGTCAGCCGTCTGGATGATGCCTTTCAGGTCGAGCAGTTCGGTAACCCTGCCCTGGACAACCATGGAACCCAACGTTCCCTGGCGGCCCGTGCGCTTTTGGGTTTTGACTTTCTCCTGAGCAATGTCGAGGATGCGGTCGACAACAAGCCCTACACTTCGACCCTTGTCGGTGTAGACCACGACCTGGATCTTTTCGTTTTCCGCCTCTGGCGCAGAGGGGGCCGAGCCGCCGGGTTGCTCGCGACGATCGGAAAGTGCAGAAGAGAGGTGTATGAGAGGCAGGATTTGGCCACGGTATTGGACCACGTCACGGCCTTCCGCCGTTTCCACGCTGCTGCGAGTGAATTCCTCCAACCGTGCCACAAGCGACAGGGGCATGGCCATCCGTCCATCATCAGGTCCACGCAACAAGAGGAGCGACTCACAATCATCGTGATGGATCTCAGTCTCCGTAGTCTTTTCTGGCATAGTTCGATCGCGAATCTCAGAAACTACGTTGGCGCGTTGAGCGAGTCCCAGGACGTCCAAGATCAATGCCACACGGCCATCGCCCATAATGGTCGCTCCCGCAAAAGTGGTGATGCCCTTGAGTTGTTTGCCGAGCGGCTTTACAACGATTTCCTCCGTATCATTTATTTCGTCAACAACCAGGCCAAACTGGCGATCATCCGCCTGCAACACAACAATATTCGCGGCGCTTTGCCGTATGGTCCGATCCTCGAGTAGAGTGAGCAGGGCAACAACCTGATGGGATAGAGATTCAACACGCCCGAGTCCCTTATCGAAGCGAGCAGTATCACCAGAGGCCTTCGAGGAAATTGCCTCGCGAGCAGCCTCATGAAAACGCTGATGCACGTTGACCAACTGCTGCGACTCCGGCACGTCGCCGAATTCCCCCAATCCCGAGGAGTACAGCCACTGGCCCAAGACACAATCCTTGTAAGCACTCGCCTGGGCCGCCGTCATGGTCCCCTTGCCGTCCAGGGACTCCCTCAGCTTCGATTTCCAAAGCTGGTGTTTGCTGCGAGCCCCTGCAAGATCCAAGATGTCAGTTTCCGGGCGCGTAGATGAGGACGATGCCTGGGCTCCCCCCGAGTTTAGGGATGATCCGTCCCTGATCCCTCCAACGCAGAGCTGTTGGTTCAGATACGCCAAGGGCAACAGCTTCCCTCGCAGGCGATAGACCGGTGCGCCGTGAATCATCTCGATACCTTTGCGAGCCTGTTCACCTTCCAGATGAACGAGCTCCAAAAGGCTGACCTGAGGAATGGCGTAGCGGTCGCCACCGCTTGTGACGATAAGCGCGGGAATGATGGCCAACGTCAGAGGAATCTTGATCTTCAAAGTGGTCCCCTTACCGAGCCGGCTCTGAATATCCACGGTCCCACCGATTTTCTCGATGTTCGTCTTGACGACGTCCATACCCACACCGCGGCCGGAGACGTTGGTAACCCTTTCGGCGGTCGATAATCCCGGCAGGAAGATCAAGTTCAATAGCTCGCGGTCGCTCATGCGCGATGCCTGGTCAGCAGTGATCAGGCTCTTGGCGAGAGCCTTCTGCTTGACACGCTCAATGTCTATTCCGGCACCGTCATCGGAGATTTCGATATTGACCTGCCCTCCTTCATGGAAGGCGCGCAAGGAAAGGCATCCCTCCACGGGTTTCCCCGCGGCCATGCGCTTTTCGGGCATCTCGACTCCATGGTCGACAGCATTACGAACCACGTGGGTAAGCGGATCCTTGATTGCCTCAATAAGGGTCTTGTCGAGCTCGGTCTCCTTGCCTTCCATCTCCAAGCGGATCTGCTTTCCACAAGCCGTCGCCAAGTCACGCACCACGCGGGGAAACTTGCTCCAAATGTTTCCGATGGGTTGCATGCGGGTCTTCATGACACCCTCTTGCAGCTCGGTAGTAATCAGATTCAAACGTTGGGTCGTGTTCAGGAATGTTGTGTCTTGTTGCGAGGTCGAAAACTGCAAGATCTGATTCCTGGCCAGAACGAGTTCCCCTACGAGGTTCATCAGTTTATCGAGCAGGCCCACATCAACACGTATATTACTGTCGGAAAGGGCCGAGGCGCGCGCTTCCGCCTGCACTTGCAACGCTTCCTGGACGGCGGCAGGCTTGGCTGCGCCTTTTTCCACCAGGATTTCCCCGAGACGGCGGACATCCCCGCCATGCTGCAGGTTTAAGGCCTCATGGACTTGCTCAGAATTAGTCCGGCCTGCTTGAATGAGCATTTCACCCAACGGCAAATCGGCCACTGGTAAGTCAACGGGATCGTTTTTTGTTTCGATCACTTTGGCAATTGGCGGCAGCGGTTCAGCAAGGGGCGCCGGGGCAACAGTGGAGGGAAATGCTGGCGTGACGGGGGAAGGTTGCGGGGCCGCGATCGCCGGGGCAGACTTCTTCTTTTCACCGCTTTGTAATCCGGTCAGCAGGTCAATAAGAGAAGTGTAATCACCATCCCCCTCTTGACCTGTGTTTTCGATACTAACGAGCATTTGGCGAACCGCATCAACCAGGGCCAGAAGCGCCGAGGTGATCTCCGCATTGAGTAAGAGCCGGCCGTCGCGCAGACTACTCAGGAGATTTTCTCCCACATGCGTGACTGCCCCCAACTGGGAGAATCCCAGAAAGCCACTTGTACCCTTGATGGTATGAATCGTTCGGAAGATGCTGGCAAGAACTTCACGGGCCGTCGGGTCCTTTTCCAGAGTTACCAGATCACGGTCAAGCTGGTCGAGGTTCTCGTTGCTTTCGACGAGGAAATCCTTAACGATGTCATCCATGTCGCCCATTGCTTAATTTTCTCCCTCTGATTCGAACCGCAATAGCAGTGACTCGATCGGGTCCCTTTGATTGCGGTGGTGGATTCCAACCCTGACGTGTTCTCGGCTTCTTGCCGCAATCGCTATGGCCGCCGGCACATGTCTCCACTGTTGGAAGAGCCTTCCAGGCTCAGACACTCCTTGTTATCGGCAGGATGATTAATGTCTTGAGGGATTTCTTTGGAATGAGGAAAGAAGTATTACGGCGCTCATCAAATAAGGGATGAAGGCCTTCGGAGTTTGAGGAAAACGAAGAGGAGAGTATCACAACCCGGACCAGCCGTTCTCCAACACTTCGACCTTTGTGGCGCGTGAAGTTGGGGATGGGCCACCCATAATCGGGTCAGGACTCCGGGCCGAGGCATTTTCTCCGACAAGATGTGCGACATGAGCGGTGATCGCTTCCCCTCGGTGCTTGCAGTGGGGACTGAATAGTTCTATGGA
>JARLGN010000432.1 GCA_031292775.1 Acidobacteriota bacterium
AACTCGCAGACTTCTTCGCCCAGGATGAATGCGGCCTTGCTGCCCACGCGGTCGAGTGCCGCCAGGATCTCCTCTCGCAACGAGGCGTATTGGCCTTTCAAATCGGCATAGGGAACGATCATGGGTATCCTTTACGTTGAGTGGCATGGATTCAAACCGGCAGGGCGAAAACATGAATGCCCCACCGCCACTCGCTATGAACCTGCAATTCTATTCCCCGCGGAGGCGATTGTCATAGAGGATTTCACCTTGGAGGCATGGTGCGGAAGGAGGAAGCCGAAAGTCGGATGCCATCCGTCATCGGCGTAGGGGGACGGCTTGCCGCCCCCTTTGCCCCGCTCGAGGCCGGCATTTCGACCATGGGTTTTAGGCAGACCAAGGTGGGGCGATCCCCACTCCTTCGCCAGAGTGTCGGTTCACCCGCGGGGTCAATGCTGGCGGCCATTGCTGTTGACTACCCCCAGCCTGCGCATTAGAGTGTCGAAAACGTGTGGGCGAGAAATGACCAAGCTTGGCAAGGTTGGAACTGTACTTGGGGGTTACGCCGTTGCGCTGATCGTGGCGTGCCGCTGCTGGGTGCCGTCGTAGCGCTGACCTTGAAGCACTCGCCTGCCGACCTCAAGGTCGGCGTTACGTAACATCGGCTGACCCATGGTCGGAAAGTGGGTCTACAAATTTGTCGTTGACCGAGCGGGTCTAGGATCTGCCTTCACGAGGGGGAGGACCCGTGGAACGGCGCACGCGCAGTTCCGCCTCAAGCACAATCACCTGACCTCGCTCGCCCTCGGGCACGGGGGATTCGATCCGTTCGACCAACACCTCCATAGCCTTCCTGCCCATCTCGCAGCTTTGTTGCGCCACCGTTGTCAGGGGTGGGTTGAAGCTGGCGACCCAATCGAAATCATCAAAACCTAACACGCTTATTTGCCCGGGGCAGGCAACCTGGCGTTCCGTAATCGCGCCCATAAGTCCAAGGGTCATCAGGTTATTGCAGGAGAAGACGGCGGTCGGGGGTTCCGGCAGACCCAACAACTCCAATCCGCATTGATATCCGCCCGCCAATTTGTAATCCCCTTGCTTGAAGTAAGGGGAAGAAATGGGGAAACTTGCCTCTTGCATTGCTTTGCGGTAGCCCTCGATACGAGCCGCCCGTGGTCCTGCGGGTGGAAGCGGACCGTCGGCCAGGGCCGAATAATTGAACCCGCCGGAAAGGATTGCTATTCGGCGGTGGCCCAACTCGATCAGATATCGAACTGCCCGATAGGAAGCCATGAGGTTGTCGGTTAGTACCGCGTCGCCCCGAAACCCCAAGGGGGTGCGATCGAAAAACACGATGGGAAATCTCCGGCGAGTAAGGCGATCCTCGGCAGCATGGAAGTTCGCGCTGGAAATCAAAACGCCATCGACGCGGTGGGAGAACAATATGCTTAACTGCCGGCGCTCTTCCTCAATGTCGTTGTTGGCGTCACACAAGATGACGGAGTATCCGCGCTCGCGGCCTTCCATCTCCACGCCACGGATTACGCTGGTGAAAAAAGGGTTGGCGACATCAGGAACAACCATGCCGATGGTATGCGTTTGCTGAAGCTTAAGGCTTCGGGCGATCTCGTTGGGATGATAGTCCAGCGCCGCCATGGCATCCTCGACACGCTTTCGCAAGCGGGCGCGGACGGTGGTGCTGTCGTTCACCACGGCAGAAACCGTCCCTACCGAGACGTCAGCCAGGCGGGCGACATCAGCCATCGTGGGCCGTCTGGCAGGAGTTTTCTTGGTCATCATGGCCATGGGTAGAGGATCCAGTCCCTTTCCAGATCACATCCTATGGTAAATCGATGACCCCTAATGCCAACATTGGGGACCATGAAGATAAATACATACGTTTTAAATGAAAGTCAAAGAAATACATCAAAACCGTCAGTCCGGAAAGTCTATAGAATTATAAGCATGAATATATTGTCCGTTTTCAATAACTTAAAAGAATGTCTTACGGATGAAATATCTCGGTTCTTCCCCCGCGGGATATTTTTTCATATTTTGAAACGTCAACAAATTGTTTAGATTCTTCTTGACATGAAGAAAGGGCACATGATAGTTATCCGTCCTGATAAGGAGTCAACGAAGTTCAATTCCTCATATTCGTGCAGACTCATGAAAATTAATACCGTTCAAGGAGGTTTGATATGTTGCGCCGGTCTAGAATTCCACTCTATCTGATTGCGATCGCGCTCTTGCTTGCGTCGCCAATCCTTGCACAAAACATTACCAGCTCGATGCTTGGCCAGGTGACTGACCCCTCGGGCGCGGCCATTCCCGGAGCTCAGGTCACGATTACTAACGTCGGGACGGGCGTCGCGATCAATGCGACGACGAACGCCGGCGGGACATATTCAGTCCCCAACCTCCTGGCCGGATTTTACGATGTATCGGCGAGCAAGGAAGGATTTGAAACGTACAAGAAAACAGGGATTCAACTCGAAGCAGTAGGGACTCTTCGCGTTGATATTACCCTCAAAGTCGGAACCACGCACCAAACCGTCACGGTTGCCGGTTCGGCTACGCTGGTACAGACGGACTCCCAGACTATCAGCAGTACTTTGACCAATAACCAAGTGACCGAATTGCCGTTTTCGTACAACACGGTGGTGGGTTTGCTGACTTTGGTGGCCGGGGCGCAAACGGCGTGGGGTTATTCCAACCCTCAAACCGGCGGAACGACGCACTGGGGTGGCAATAACTTCTCGTTGAACGGAGTCCCCATCAATGACATTAGCAACGGCGGGGGAGCCTACGCTTACGGAGGCGGCGGCACGGCCCTTGCCAACATGCCGGGGCGCGATTCGCTACAGGAATTCAAGGTCGAGACCGCCAACATGAATGCGGAATACCGCGATGTGGGCAACGTGACCATGGTGACGAAGCAGGGATCGAACCAGTTCCACGGAGAGCTTTACGAGTATCTGGGGAATACCGACCTGAACGCCAACACGTTTCTACTGAATTCGACGGGTCAACCCCGCGCGCCGATCCACACGAATCAATTCGGGGGAGACATCGGAGGGCCAATCAAGAAGAACAAAGCGTGGTTCTTCGCCAATTTTGGGGGAATGCGCCAGGTCCAGGCGGGCACTTCCCAGTTCAACAGCCCGACCGCGGCCATGCGCAATGGGGATTTCTCCGCGCTACTCGCGCAAACGACGCCCACGCAATTGTATAACCCCTTTACCGGCGCACCCTTTGCCGGCAATCTGATTCCCAGCAACTTGATTACTTCGCAGGCCAAGACCTTGTTGGCCTTTGTGCCACTGCCTACGGTATCGAGTTCACTGAGTTTGCCCAATGGATCTCCCAACTATATTGGTGCGGCTCCCTACACGCAAGACGTGGATAGTTATGTGGCGCGCGCCGATTATCAGCTTTCGCAATCCAACAGCCTGTATGCCGTTTACACGCACAATACAGGTTTCCCGTGGGGTTCCTTTTTGGGTTATCCCTCCACTTACGGCAACGCTACCAACTACGGCTACCGGGACCAAAGTATGAACGTGACCGAAAACCACGTGTTTGGCCCTTCCACGAGCAACGAGCTTCGCGTTGCGTGGTTTCATCATGCCAGCATTCGTAGCGGGGGAAACCTGGACTTCAACCCGGCCTCTCTCTTCTCGCAGTACACGTCCAATGCTCAACGGGGACTTCCCGTCATGACGGTCACCGGATACGGGCCCAGCAGCGGCCTGATCTATGACACGGGCCTGGGCCTTTACGGTCCGAGCATGACGGTTGACATGACTGACAACTTCACGCGTGTTCATGGCCGCCACCTGTTCAAGGCCGGCATTGATGAACTCGGGTACAAGAATTATGGCCGCGCTTCCACCGCCCCTTTGCCCAACTTTGCTTTTAACGGACAATGGACAGGCAACAAGGGTTGGCTGAACCAAGGCACCTCACAGGGGAATGCCCTTGCGGACTTCCTGCTGGGGACGGCCAACACCTCCAGTACAGGAACGGTGGGCTTTGACCGCGTTGCTTTTGCCCGGGATTGGGAATTCTATGGACAAGACACGTGGCAGGCCACGTCCCGCCTCACTTTGTATTATGGGCTCCGCTTTATGTACCAGCAGCCGTGGGTTATCCGCGACAATATGCTGACCTACCCGGACCTGGTGAACAACAAGCTTGCTTTACCCCAAAACTCCTCCACACCAACGCTGCCAACTTACGGAGCGAGTGCGGCTCTCTTTTCCGCTTACCCCTTTGAGACGACTCAATCCATCGGGCTTCCCCTCCGCTACAACCATGCCTACGGGCATAATTTTGGACCCCGGTTCGGATTCGCTTTCCGTCCCTTCTCGAATGCAGCCACGGTAATTCGAGGCGGCTACGGGATTTATTACAACTTCGAGCCACTCCTGATCGGAGCTTACAATGAAATCAGTAATCCCCCGTGGGGTGGGAACGCACAAACCTTCTCCACCCAACTTGCTACGGGAACCGCCTCTGGCTTCCAGCCGGATTTGACCTTCTCCAATCCCTTCCCGACCAACCTGGTGAAGAGCGGGGTATCGGCGAACCCCACTATTTATTACATTGAGAGAGATTTCAAAAATGCCCAGGCGCAGGAGTGGAACCTGAGCGTGGAACACCAGTTTGGCGCGAACTGGGTGACTCGTGCCACCTACCTCGGGAACAAAACTGACCATCTCCCTTGGACGGGCTCGGACATCAATGTTCCGGTAACACAGACCCCCAATGTGACGACCCAGAACCAGCGGCCTTGGCAGCCTTGGGGCACGATCTCGGCCACGCGCGGCGGGGGAATTCAATACTATAACAACCTGCAATTGGAAGCGATCAAGAGGATCTCCAATGGGCTTAGCTTCCAGGCGGAATACCAATACACGCGCAGCCTGGATAATGTGGAGTTCTCGGGAGGGATGCAAAACTGGCACTTCCCGTACGCGGACTACGGACCGACGGACTACATCCGGCAACACCAACTGGTCTTCAATTACGTATGGTTTCTACCCGTCGGCCGGGGCAAGCCCTTCCTGAGCGGCATGAACAAACCGCTCAACGCCATCCTGGGAGGGTGGGAGATGTCGGGCATCACCATGTACGGAACCGGCGTACCTTTCCCCGTCAATTTTGCTGTTCCCTCGAGCAAGGTTGGCTGGTGGGGAGGACGCGCGGATAAGGTTCCCGGGGCGGCAGTTTATGCCGGGAAGCAATCCGGGCACAACATCACGGGCAACGGGGTTCCATGGTTCAGCACCGCGGCCTTCACTGCCCCAACGACCTGGACTTGGGGTGATTCGTCACGCAATGGCGTTTTCGGCCCGGGCATGTGGAACTGGGACATGAGTGCCTTGAAAAACTTCACTATGCCGTGGTCGGATAAGCAAAGGCTCCAGTTCCGGGTTGATTTCATTGATGCTTTCAACCATTTCAATCTCAGTAACCCGAATGCGACGATCGCCGACACTCGCGATGGCGGTCCGGCCCAGCCGACAGCAGGCAATATCACGACGGGTACAGGCAACCGGGTCATCGTTATGGCACTGAGGTTCTTCTTCTGATTGGAAGTTAACCGGGCGCAGTTGGCTTGCGCCTAATGTTTAACCGAACAGGCGCGGAGTTATTCCTTCCCCAAGGGAATAACTCCGCGTTCCCCCGCCTGGTCACATGCGTTGCACGCCGCCCCCGTCACCTTCTCCCAGGCAAAATTGTTGTAACTCAACCGCCGCCGGAAGAGCCCACGGTCGGGACTGTACTGACCACGGCTACCCGCTGGCTGTAGTGGAAATACACCATTGATCCGGAAGACGGATATACTATCGCGGAGTCTGGCAATGAACGACTTCAACTTGAAACGGCGGACCTTTCTAGCAACGATGATTGCGGCCTGCCAGGACCTTCCCAAATTGGTTGCTGGGGAGAACACGAGCGGCGCCTCGCCCCGCCCAGCGCATCGTTCCATCGAGTCCATCGTCGAGGAGCTTGGCCCCGTGCCCCGTCCCGAGCATCCGCAGCCAGGCCTATTCCGCCCCCTGTGGCACAACCTGAACGGCGTCTGGGAATTTGCCTACGATCCCGCTGACACAGGCCGGAAAGAGAACTGGAAGGACGCGCGCAAGCTGGAAGCCCGGATCGTTGTTCCCTTTTGCCCCGAAAGCCAACTGAGCGGAGTCTATGACGAAGGCCTCCATCCTTTGTGCTGGTATGCCCGCTCTTTCGACGTTCCTGAAAACCTGCGGGGCCGGCGGATCAGGCTGCATTTTGGCGCCGTGGACTATCGGGCCGACGTTTGGCTAAACGGAACCCACCTTGGACAACACGTGGGAGGATATGATTCATTTGATTTTGACGTGACGGCGATCGTCAACCCGGCCGGAAACCGGCTGGTGGTCCGCGTCGATGATGATATGCACGAGGCCAAACCTCGGGGCAAACAATCGATAAACCCGCACGGCTGCGAATATATGCGGACAACGGGGATCTGGCAGACCGTCTGGTTGGAGGCGGTGGGCTCCACGTTTGTCCGCGATTTCGCCGTGGAGGCCGATCCCGAGACAGGCCGCGTGCAGGTTCGTGCCCGCGTGGATGGGCCGGATCATGGCCTGCATTTGTCCGTGGTCATCAGCCGCGAGGGAAAGGACCTAGCCCGCGCGCAAAGGGACGTGGTGGATGCGTCTGCGGAGTTGTCAGTGTCGGTTCCCAATCCCGCCGCGTGGTCTCCTGCCCACCCCACCCTCTACGACCTGGAACTGAGTCTTGTAAGCGCACAAGGAACCGAGATCGACCGTGTTCAGGGTTATCTGGGCTTTCGGAAGGTCACGATTCAGGACGGGATGCTCCACCTGAATGGCGAGCCCTTTTTCCTGGTGTCGGCCCTAGACCAGGGTTATTACCCCAATAGCCTCTATACGCCACCCACAGATAGGGCGATGCAGCAGGATGTGGAATGGGCTAAACAGTACGGGTTGAACAGTATTCGCAAGCATCAGATCGTCGCGGAACCAAGGTTCTACTACTGGTGCGACCGTTTGGGCCTGACCGTCTGGGGCGAGATGGCCGACTGGGGTGCCGATCTGAAGCAGACGGATGATTTTCTGCGCCAGTGGTGTGCCTGCGTGCGGCGTAACATCAACCATCCGTCCATCATCACGTGGGTCCCAACCAACGAACGAACACAGCCTAAAGATGAAGAGTTCACACGCATCAAGGTGCGGATTTATCAGGCCACGAAGGGCTTGGATCCCACTCGTCCGGTTATCGACACCAGCGGCGACTGCCACGCCCAAACCGACATCGTAGACCTGCACGTCAACACGAGCGGGACGGACGGCTGGCGGGATTGGTGGCAACGGTGGCGGCAATCGATTGCGGCAACGGGAAACTCCATCGGTTGTTGCGCTGAACGCCCGGCCTACTCCATAGGTTTTCACCATCAGGGGCAGCCGGTGATCATCAGCGAGGCGGGTAATTTCAGGGTTGACGAATTCCCTCCCGAAGGCCCCTGGAAGGCTCATGGCTATCCCAATCCTTACCATGCTGGCTCAATTGCCACGGCGAAAGAGTTTGTGGCCGTCTACCGCGAATACTTCCTGGCATTGACTGCGGCGCCTGAGTGCGCCGGCTTTTCATACGTGCAACTCTATGACGTTGAAGGCGAGGTCAACGGCTACCTGACGTACAGCCGCAAGCCCAAGATCCCGCCGAACGTGATCGCCGAGATCCATGACGAAGTGCTGCGCGCTCGC
>JARLGN010000433.1 GCA_031292775.1 Acidobacteriota bacterium
CAAGCGAATAGTCCACCGTGGCCTTCGGATTTGGCCCGGTGAGCGTCACATCCCGAATGGAGTGGCAATAATCGCAGGTGATGCCTTCCCAACTCACTTTCTTGATCAGCGCCAGGTCTCCACTCTGCACGGCAATGGGTGAATGGCAGCTCAAGCAGGTCTTGCGCGCCGAGACGCCGTAGTCCGCCTCCGCCAGCTTCATAGCGTCTTGGAAGAGCCGGCTTTCGACAGCTTGAGAGTGCGCGGACTGCTTCCAGCCTTCTTCGATTGCCCGATGGCAATCACCGCAGAACTCCGCGCTGCTGGGGACGGTAAGCTCCGCAGACCAACCCATGCATGTAACAATGGACAGAAGCGAAACCAGGTAGAGCGCTCGATACAAGGTTCACCTCCTGCGAGTTCCAGAGGGACTGGGCGCGAGACGAGGGGCTTGCTTCAGGTCGAGCCCGCCCCCTTATTTAGGCTTGACTGTGTATTGCTTATTATCATAAGCGATCATTTTTCGGGTCGATGCAACATAATGTCCGCATCGCCCAGCGAAATGAGACCGGACTGACCCCATCGCATTGCGAATAAGATTAATTGTCGCTGTCTACGCGTCCGGGGGCAGAAACGGGCAAGCGCAATGCCAATTTGGAATCGAGAAAGTGAGTAAAAATTAAGCAAAACACGCACGTGATTCATCCTTTGTGTTCATATAGATGAACCATTATTGAAGATGGGCGACTATGAGTCCTTTGTAAGAACCCCTCAATTGGCTGCGCTATTTCCCTCAAGGAGGTCGGTAATTTAGCGCAAATGCTTTCATTGCAATCAGCTACACGAAGGCTATACCCGCTAAGTTTTGCCATATCCTAACTGTACAATAAATATACAGCGACATTATCGTGGTATCAAGAATGCTCCAAGCCAAGTTTTGTGTAACAGGTGAAAGGCATTATGTCTACTATTACCCTACAGTTCAGGGGAGTGGTGTAGCCGGGTTAGCCCGCGACTGGAGGTTGTTCCTATGTCCCTGCCCGAGATTCCTGAAAAGGCCGGTCAGCCCGGTCGTCGATGGGTCAACCTCCTCCTCGGCGGCGGCTTGGCGGCGTCGGTAATTTCCTTCTTTTACCCCGCGATCCGCTACATTATTCCCCCGGCCATCGCGGAATCCACCAGCCGGTCAGTAGTGGCTGCCAAAGTGGATGAACTTAAGCGTAACACCGGAAAAATCTTCAAATTCGGCTCCAAGCCGGCACTTCTGGTGCGGACCGCGGATGGCAACTACCGCGCCTTGACTGCGGTCTGTACGCACTTGAACTGCACGGTTCAATATCGTGATGACCTCCATCAAATCTGGTGTGCATGCCACAACGGACTTTACGATCTGGAAGGACGCAACGTGAGCGGCCCACCCCCCCGGCCCCTGGAAGCGTTTGAAGTCCACGTCCAGGGCGAGGATGTGGTGGTGACGCGGAAGGCCTAGCCATGAGTGGTCTCTACCGAAATGCCCTTACCTGGCTTGACGAACGGTTCGGCGCCGGAAGTGTGGAGGAGTTCCTCCGCCACAAAACCATACCCATTCATCGCCATTCGGTCTGGTACTACTTCGGCGGCATGACCCTGTTCCTGTTCATCGTCCAGCTTCTCACCGGGATTCTCCTGCTGCTTTATTACCGGCCCACGCCCAACGACGCCTTCGAGAGTGTTCAGTACATGGTGACGCAGGTCCGCTTCGGCTGGCTCATCCGCTCCATTCACAGTTGGTCGGCGAACCTCATGATCTTCACGGCGTTCGTTCACATGTTCAGCGTCTACTTCCTGAAGGCCTACCGCAAACCCCGCGAACTCACCTGGGTGAGCGGAATGTTGCTGCTTTTTATCGTCATGGGGTTTGGCTTCAGCGGCTACCTGCTTCCCTGGAACACCCTGGCGTTTTTTGCCACCAAGGTGGGAACGGAAATGGCGGGCTCGGTTCCCATTGTGGGAAAGTGGATGCTGATTTTCCTGCGGGGCGGTGAGGAAGTGACGGGCGCGACCCTGACCCGGTTCTTCGGGTTCCACGTGGCGGTCCTTCCCTTGCTGGCCACCACCCTGCTGGCCCTTCACCTCATGCTGGTGCAGCAACTGGGAATGAGCACTCCCCCAGGGGTCGAAAAGGCCATCGCCGAGGGGCGCGAGCAGAAACGCATCATGCCCTTCTTTCCCAATTTCCTTTTGCGCGACATGATCGGATGGTACGCGGCGCTGGGAGTACTGGGCGCATTGGCCGCGATCTTTCCCTGGGAACTGGGAACCAAGGCGGATGCCTTCGCCGCGGCCCCGGCAGGAATCCGGCCGGAGTGGTATTTCCTGTTCATGTTCCAAACCTTGAAATACCTTCCCTCCAAAGTGCTCTTTATTGACGGGGAATTGTTGGGAATATTCGGATTCTCGGCGGCGGCGCTGGTCTGGGTGGCCATGCCGTTTCTCGACCGGCGAATTGGTTTCGGACGAACGACGCGCTTCTTCACGGGCGCGGGAGTTTTCGTCATAGGGTACATGATGGTGTTCTCCTGGCTGGCCCTGAGGTAACCATGAAAACTGCGGTTGCGACATTCCTCGTATTGATGTGTGTGCTGGGCTCGGCGGGGGCGGATTCCGGCAAGAACTCCTGTGTGGACTGCCACGCGGCACTGGATGATGCACGACTGGTGAACCCCACGAAACTCTTCGACGGCGACGTCCATCATCAAGCCGGATTGACCTGCGCGGACTGCCACGGCGGCAACCCCCAGGATGACTCCATGGGCGCCATGAGCCCTGCCAAAGGTTTTCGCGGGGTCCCGAAAAAATCCGCCATCCCGGAGTTCTGCGCCCGCTGCCATTCCAACGCCGCCTACATGCATCCCTTCAATACCAAGCTGCGCGTTGACCAGTTGAGTGAATACCTCACCAGCGTGCATGGCAAGCGACTGAAGCAAGGCGATGCAAAGGTCGCTGCTTGCGTGGATTGCCACGGGGTCCACAACATTCTCGCCGTCTCTGATACACGCGCGCCGGTTTACCCCACCAATGTCGCCACCACGTGTGGGCGGTGCCACGCCGACGCCGCCTATATGAAGGACTACAAGATCCCCACCGACCAGGTGGCGCATTATCAGAAGAGCGTGCACGCTGCGATGCTCGCCGGGGGTGACACCTCTGCGCCCACCTGCACAACCTGCCATGGCAACCACGGGGCCACGCCGCCGGGCGTGAACTCGGTCGCCAACGTCTGCGGAACGTGCCACGTTTTCTTTTCCCAACTTTTTGATAAAAGCCCACACAAGGATGCCTTTGCCAAAATGGGACTGCCGGGTTGCGTGCAGTGCCACTCGAACCATGAGATTGTGAAACCCTCGGATAGTTGGGTGGGGGCTGGGCCTGATACGGTTTGCTCCACCTGCCACACAGCCGGCGATGCCGGCCTCCAGAACGCGCAGGGCATCGCCCAGGACCTGGGGGCACTTGACCATGCCGTCAAGCAGGCGGACACGATTCTGGATAAGGCAGAGCGCGCGGGCATGGAAGTGTCAAACGCCAAGCTGGAACTCGCCGGCGCGCACGAAGCGTTGATCAAAGCGCGGGTCGATGTTCACACTCTTCGCGCCGCGGACGTCC
>JARLGN010000434.1 GCA_031292775.1 Acidobacteriota bacterium
AACTTCATTGTCGGCTGTACTCTTATCGCTGGTGTGGGGTTGATCGGGGCATTCATCTGGGAACTCACGCGCGAAGACCCTATTGTGGACTTCCGCATGTTGAAGGACCGGAATTTCTTTCTCGCCACCTTCACCATGTTCATGCTCGGCTTTGTGCTTTATGGCACCACCGTGCTGCTGCCCCTGATGTTGCAAACCCTCATGGGTTACACGGCCTTGCTCAGCGGCCTGGTGCTCTCTCCGGGAAGCATCTTCACCATTCTGGCGTTGCCGCTCGTGGGCCGCCTCACCCAGAAGGTGGAGGCGCGCTGGCTGGTGGCCTTTGGACTGGGGATTACCGGCCTTTCTCTCTTGCACATGTCGAGCTTTAACCTGCAACTTGATATCTGGACGGCGGTTCGTGCCTGGACTTTTTCCCGTATCGGCATGGCCTTCCTGTTTATTCCCATCAACGTCATGGCGTTCTATTTTATTCCCAAGGAAAAGATGAACAACGCCACCGGCATCATCAATCTGGCGCGTAATATCGGCGGCAGTGTGGGCATTGCCAATGTGGCGACCCTCCTGACACGCCGCGCGCAGGTCCATCAGGCCATGCTGGTCGCTCATCTCACCCCCTACGACGCTCCTTACCGCAACGCTGTGAACGGCGCGCAACAAATGCTGATGACGCAGGGTTCCACTCCCACGCTCGCCCACATCCAAGCCCAGGGTCTCGTCTACGGCAACCTGGTTCGCCAGGCCAATATGCTTGCTTACGTGGATGCCTACTGGCTGCTTGGCTGCACCTTCCTCGCCATGATTCCCTTCATGTTTCTGATGAAAAGCGCCAAGCCCCGCACCGGCGCATCCGTTGCCGCACATTGAGGCCACCGTCTCAACTCAAATCGCGTATACTTCCTCCGAAAAACTCAACTTCTGGTTGAATCAGATTCCACTTTGTTTGAATTTGGGAGATACGATGAAACGCCGTGAATTCATCAAAAGTTCCGCTCTGGCTGGGGGTTCGTTGCTATCCCCACCAGGACTAACCGCGCATGCCTCGGAATCAGCTTCAGGCCTGCAAGCTCCGATTCCGTCGATGCCACTTACCAAAACCGTCGCGTTGAATTTGCGGCCCGCGCATTGGATCTGGTATCCCTCGGAGCGCACGCTTCAGAACACCGTTGTGCTTTTCCGCCGGCAACTGGACTTGCCGGAAAAGCCGCTCCGCGCCAAAGGGTGGGTGGTGGCGGATGGCCGCTACAAGCTGGAAGTCAACGGGCAGCGCGTACAGTGGGGGCCTGCCCCCTGCGACCCGCGCTGGCTGGAAGTCGATCCCATGGACTTGACGGAGTTTCTGCATGCTGGCGCCAACACCCTCGGCGCCCAGGTGCTGTTTTTCGGGCAGGGAGACGGCACGTGGCCGATCGGAAAGTGTGGTTTCATCTTCTGGCTGGAAATTGAAACCGCCCACGGCGAGAAGCAGACTATTGTGTCGGACGGAGCCTGGCAAGCGTACCTGGCCCGTTCCTGGAAACCCGGCCATTACAAGCGTTGGTACCTGCGCGCTCTTCAGGAGGAGTTTGACGCGCGCCTTTTCCCCTATGGCTGGACGAGCCCTGGCTTTGCTCCCAACCAGGACTGGCTGCCCGCCATGCCGCTTGAATGCCCCGCGGACAAGCCGGCGATTTGCTCCACTTACCCGGAATACATGCTCAATTTCCGGGGCGACCCCGGCACATCGCAGTTGCGGGCACGGAGCATTCCTCTGATGCGTGAAACCCCGGTCCCCGCGGCACGCCTCGCCGAATCTTGTTGGATTGAGTGGGACCGCTCCCCGGAGGAATATTTCGAATTCATGCCGCCGAATAGTTTTCGTCCCGATCGCAAACCCGCGGCGACCGAAGGCGCCGCTGGTTCATGGGATGTAGAACTCGATGGCAGGCGGGGGGCAGCCCTCACCTTTGAATTCGCCGAGCAGATGGTCGGCTGGCCCTATTTCACCATTGAAGCTCCTGCCGGCACCACGATTGAACTGATGGTGCAGGAGGCACACCAGGTGGGAGGGCCGGCGCTTCTCAATACGCACTTCCACAGTTGGACCCGCTTCATCTGCCGTGAAGGCATCAACCACTTTGAAACGTTTGATTTTGAGTGCTGCCGCTGGGTGCAACTGCATATTCACGGGGCTTCCGGCAAAGTAACGATTTCGAACGTGGGCATGCGCCGCAGGGTCTTTCCCTGGCCGCACTCGCCTGCTATGCGCGTTTCGGAACCTCCCCTGCAGCGATTGATTGATGCCACCATCAATACCCTGAACAACTGCGCGCAAGAAACCATGATGGATGGCGGGGGGCGTGAGCGGCAGCAATACAGCGGAGACGGCGCCCATCAACTCCATCCCCTCCATCTCAACTTTGGTGAAACGCGGCTCCCGGCGCGATTCCTGGCCACTTTCAGCCAAGGGTTAACCGAGGAAGGGTTCTTCCTGGATGCCTGGCCGGCGTATGATCGCTTGGCGCGCCTTATCGAGCGGCAGCTTCATCTAACCCAATGGGGTCCCCTTTTGGACCACGGGGTGGGGTTTAACTTCGACTGCTTCTATCATTACCTCTATTCCGGCGATCTCGACGATCTCCGCGAGCCCTACCCACGCCTGCTGCGTTTCGCCCAATACCTCGAAAGTATCATGGGCTCGGACGGTCTTCTGCCGGTTGAGAACCTGGGCATTCCCGCCGTGTGGATGGACCACATTGCCTACCAGCGTCAACGCCACAAGCAATGCGCGTTCAACCTTTATGCTGCCGCCATGCTGCAAAATGCGCTGCCGCGCTTGTGCGAGGCCTTTGGCGATCCTGCCCGGGCCCAAGCCGCCCGTGATTTCGGCCGCCACCTGCAGGAGGCTGCGGTGCGGCGTTTTTGGAGCCCGGAAAAGAAACTTTTCCTCAATAATCTCCCCTGGCTCAGCGAGGAAGGCTCTCCACGCCTGTGCGACCGCTCACTAGCCACCGCTATCCTGTTTGATCAATGTCCGAAGGGGCAGACAGACGCGGTCCTGCGTGTGCTCGCCGATTGTCCGCCGGAAATGGGCTTCTCGTATCCCGACAATGCGTGTTGGCGGCTATGGGCACTGGGAAAGGGAGGGCGCGCGGATATTATTGTGAGGGACTTTCGCGAGCGCTGGGCCAATATGGAATCGGTTCTGTTGAACAACACCCTGCAAGAGGATTGGCACGCCAAGCCGGATTCAGGATCGGAATGGAGTCATACCCCCGTCATCCCGCTTTACGTTACCACCATGAGCCTGGCGGGAATTAAGCCGTTGGTTCCCGGATTCAAACGCTGCGAGATTCGCCCGCAAATGGCGGATCTCGATTTGCTCGAGTTGACGGTGCATTCCGTCCAGGGTCCAATCGAGTTCAGCGGCCGGGGCAAAATCGGGAGTCGGGAGTTAACGATAAGAATGCCTTCGGGCTGTGTAGGGGAACTGGTGGTGGATCAGCGAGAGGTTTTGGCGCTCAGACCCATTGCGGGATCTTCCACATCCAATGGCCTCGCGCGCTACCATCTGGCGGCAGGTCAATCCACTTCCGTGCACCTCAAATTCACTTGAGCGACGGAATTAAATTGTGGTGTTGTCCGGCAATCATGACCCCGGGATGGCCAGGCATGCCTGCCTGACGATCTGTAGTATGATAGGTGCAAGACGCATGACGACACGGCTTACAGACACTTCGGCGGACGCAGAGCGTGTGCAAATCGAGATCCTGCGCTCAATGCCTTCGTGGCGAAAATTCCAGTTGTGGAATGATCTGAATATGGCGATGCGTCGGGTGGCACTCGCGGGTCTCAACGGACGCTTCCCCTCCGCCACCCCACAAGAACTTCGGCGACGTTTGGCAACAATTCTTCTGGGACCGGAATTAGCCACCCAAGCGTACGGGCCTGAACCCGATCCTCCCACTATCAGGCAGACACATGGAAATTCTTGATGTCCTTCAACGGGTAATTTCTAAGCTGGAGGAGTTGGAAATTCCTTACATGGTCAGCGGATCCGCGGCGAGCTCCTTTCATGCTTTTGTGCGAACTACTCAGGACGGGGATCTGGTCGTAGCCATGGGTCAGGATCAACTAGAGAAGTTCGTCACTGCTTTCGCCCCTGAATTCTATCTGGACCGTGCCTCAATCCGCCGGTCCCTGCAAATGGGCGGTTCATTCAACCTCATTCATTTGGAATCCTCTCTCAAGATAGATTTCTTTCCACTTCGGAAAAGGAGCTTCAGCCAACAGGAGTTCTCCCGCCGTCAGCCCCGCCTCCTTCTGAGAGAATCAACTGCGCCGGCGTACGTCGCTACGGCAGAGGACACGATACTCGCAAAGCTGGAGTGGTTTCGCGCGGGAGGTGAAGTCTCTGAGAATCAGTGGCGGGACGTGGTGGGCATTCTCAAGGTGCAGGCCGGGAGCCTGGACTTGGCATATTTGCAACAGTGGGCGCGGGAGTTACAGGTCGGGGACCTCCTCGAAAAGGCTCTCAAAGAGGTCCCCAGATAAGGGAAACGCCTGGGTCCTAAAGGCCCAGGACCAGCTTATCAACGCGTTTCACCACGTCGCGTAGGTACGCTTCGTCACCCGCCTCAAGTTCGGTGGTTGCCCATCCGGTGTAACCGACGTCGGCAAAAGCTTTGCGGACGGCCGGCCAATCGATGTCGCCATCGCCAAGATTTACAAACTCGGTCTGGAACGGGCTGAATCCGTGCGTCATCACCTTGAAATCTTTCAGGTGAACTTTCGCAAAGCGCTTGCCGAGGGTATGAATCCAGTCCTGGGGATAGCCGTAGATGACCACGTTGCCCACATCGAAGTAGGATTTTACCCAGGGACTCTTGAATTCATCCACGTACTTTGCCATTTCGAGTGGGCTGAGCAGGAACTTGTTCCAGACTTCTTCTATGGCAATGGTGACCTTCAGCTCTTCCGCCAGCGGGATCAGCGTGCGAATATTCTTTTGCGAGCGCGTCCACGCCTGCTGGTAACTGATGTCGGCACTAACAACTCCAGGGACGAGCAAGACAGCGTCCGCTCCCCACAGCTTGGCGTTATGCAATGAGGTCTTCATACCGTCCAATGATTTCTTCACCAACGCCGGGTCATCGGACGAGAGCGGGTTCTTCCAATGGGCCATGTTCATGACGGAGTGGATTGGAATCTTGGCATCTTCCGAAGCCTTCTTGATTTCTTCCGCCACCTTGGGGTCTTCCACTGTCTGGCCTTCCACTCCTTCGAATCCGACGTCGCGGGCAAGCTTAAAGCGATCGGCGTAACTCAGGGTTTTGGGCAGCATGTAAATCTGCACGGCCTTTTTGATACGCCCACCGGTGGGAACCGGAGCGGGCACAGCGGCTGCCAGACTGATTGCTGCCGGAGCCATGGATGCCAGCGGAGCCGCGCAGGCAGCGCCCACTGAGACCTTTAGAAAATCCCGGCGCGTAGAGTTTTGCTTCATGATGATCTCCTATTTTTGCCGCCGGTGAGTCGCACGATAATCGTTCTCCCGGCTCTATATGAAATGTCCAACTTGCAGGTCATGGTAATCCGGGGCGGCGGCCGTATTGGGCTGGGATCCTCCCCATCCTATTGGCAACCGCCCCGCGTTGTCAGAACTATGCGAACTTTGTGATATCGATTCCAGGTTCGAGCACTTCCTTCGATTTTTGCAGTTCATCCCAAGTAATCGATCTGCCTGTGTAAGCTGCGGTACGGCCCAATATGCCGCTCATTACGGATTCTGCGCCTAGTGCTGCCTGGTTTAGGAACTGGCCACTGGTGATGCTGGCGACAAACGCCTTTTCCTTTTCGGAGTCAGCATCGTCGAGCGCGCCCTTGAATTTTCCCGCGGCAGAGAATTCTTCCGCTCCGCTGGGTTTCATTCCGGCGTCCCATTTGTTCTTGCCGGCAATGTTGACGCGCCAATCATAGTGCGCCTCGGAACTTCCGTCTGCCCCGAACAGTTGTACGGCGGCATCAAAGTTGGGATGGCCGAATTGTGCCGACCCAAAACTGATTTGCACATTGTCCGGATAGGTGAAGAGCACGTTGAAGTTGTCCTTGCAATCTCCGGCGTCAGTGCGGTCCTTGCGATCGCACATTCCCACAGCCTTTATGGGATGCCCTTTCAGCATCCAGTTACACATATCGATAACGTGGATGTTCTGCTCCACGATGATGTCGCCGGAAAGCTTGCGATCCCACACCCAGTTTCGCAGCCGCGCTTCCTGGGGGGAGGCATTGGGCCACTCGGGTCGATCGATATGGGCGCAATAGTAGTAGGCGAGGCCGCATCCGATTTTGCCCAGATCGCCCGCGTGAATCCGCCGCGTCAGTTCCACCATGGGGGGAGCGTTGCGAATCTGGAAACCCACCGCCAGGCTTAGCTTGCCTTTGGCCTTCTCTCCGATGCTGATGACGTGGTGTGCTCCCGGTATGTCGATGGCCACGGGCTTTTCGCAATAGACATGCTTGCCTGCGGCGACGACCGTCTCTAGATGATGTGGATGAAAGTAGGGTGGGGTGGTAATCAGGATAAAATCCACTTCCTTCGAGGCTGCGATTTCCTTATAGGCGTTGGGGCCTTTGAAGAGTTGCGAAGGGTCGATGGCCGCGTAGCCCTTGGCTTGCTGCAAGGTGTCGAAGTGCTGCCGCCCCTTTTCCAGTTGATCGGCAAAGAGATCGGCGATGGCAGTCACTCGCGCGTCGGCATTTTGCACGAAACTCGTACCCTTAGCGGTAGCGCGGCCGCCACAGCCAAGAATTCCAAAGCGAACCTGTGAGTTTGCGGCCGTCCCTCGCACATGCTGCGGTTTGAGGATCATAAAGCTTGCTGCCGCGGCTGCTCCAAGGAATTCCCTTCGGCCCAGCTTATTCGTGATTTGATCGGTCATTTACACTCCTCCTTTAATTTTGGGACACAGAAGTCGGGGCAATGGGCACCGGGCTCGGGCAGACCCCGTTCTCATCATTGGGAAGTCTGGATTTCGTATCCCGTGCCCCGTTTACCGTGTCCCGATCTCCTTCAGGTAAATATCTTTAAACCGAATTTTTACCCCACCGCCGGTATGGAGTTGCAACCCGATGACGCCTTCGGTGAAATTCGGATGTGCTTGGGGCGAGTCCAGTGTGGGCACGCCGTTCGGGCGAGTGACGTAATGGAGACTGTCCCCACCGGCATTTTGCAGAGCGTCCGTAAAGTCCACGCAGGGAACGCCGTTCAATCGCGTAACATAGTGGGCTCCCTCTTCTGTAATTTCCAGATCATTCCATTCGCGGGGCCTAATGGCATGTTCGCAGGCGGGCGTGCCCATTGCCACCCAGCCGCGGTAGCCGCCTTCGTAGATCGAACCCGTATTGCGGGTTGGGTCCACTTCCACCTGCATGCCTATGATATCCGGCCCAGTCTTAGGGGAGTTACCCGTAATACGCGAGCGAGTAAATACCCCGCTGTTGCCGTTTGTCTCGGGTTTGAACTTCAGTCGCAACGTAAAATTGCTGTAGATCTTCTCCGTGGTGAGATAGCCGTAATGTCCAACGGTGCTCTCGCCCAGAATCGTGCCGTCTTCCACGATCCACTTTTCTTGCCCATTGTTTACCCACCCGCTGAGATCTTTTCCATTGAAAAGAGCAATCCAGCCTTTTCCCGCAGGCGCTTGCGCCGCCTGAGCTGCCATTAATAACCCAAATACTGCTACGACCAGTGGTTTCATATTGACACTCCGTGAGCCTTCGGGCCAGTTGCGGCTAACTTGCCGTGCGTGCCCTCCTGCCAGTTCCGAATGACCCAGAACGGGACGATCATATTCGCAACGGGAAACGAAATCTAGTAGAAGTAAAGCGGGGGACTGATTGTCGGTGACTTCCGTTCATTGCGGAAGCACGAAAGCCCTCGGTTTTTGGGGTCCCTAAAGCTAAGATGGGTCAGTTGAATCGTAGCGGGGCCTCAATCCCGATGCCTGATCCGACTTCCAAGGGATAACGATGCAATGACGCCACGCCTATGCAGTAGAATTCAGGTTGTCATTTCCTGTTCCCAGGAATTCCTGGCATTTTACGAAATGAAATCATGGGAGGAAGCACGTGCGTATTCTACAAAACACCGAGACTCGCAATAGCTGGGTTGCCTGGGCGAGGTCAAAACAAGTATATGGCAAGGACGGATTTCAGAAATGCCTGGCAGCTTCTGCCGGTATGGTTGTCATGCTGATTGCGTTAGGACTGCCGTCCCCCATCGCGGCACAAAACCCGCAACCCCCTGGCGCGGGTGAGAACGTATTACAACTCGCCCAGCCCGCCGAGCCCGGTCAAACCTCGCCACACATAACGATTACGCTCCAGGACGCCCTCGACCGCGCTCAGAAGAACGACGCGCAATACTCCTCGGCGGTTACCGAGGCCAAAATGGCCAGGGAAGACCACGTGCAAGCACGCGCGGCGGGGCTACCCTCCGTGGCGATGCAAACATCCGCCCTGCTAACGCAAGGCAACGGCGCGATTCCCAGCGGAAGATACGTTACCAATGATGGCGTCCATGTTTACCGCCAATGGGCGGTTGTACACCAGGATTTTTCCCTTGGCACGTTGACGATGCTGGGGAGCCGGCGGGGCGCGGCACTGGAGTCGCTGGCCCGAGCTAAGGCCGAAATCGCACAGCGGGGATTGAAGGTCACCGTCACTAAAGACTACTATGCCCTTATTGTGTCACAGAGAAGATACGCGACGGCGCAAGAGGGCCTGAAGCAGTCGGAGCGCTTCCTGGCGATGACGAAAGACCAGGAACGCCAGGGCGAGGCCGCGCACAGTGACGTCATCAAAGCCCAAATTCAGGTCAACCAGCAGCGGACCGTATTGCAGGATGTGCAATTACAAATGGAAAATGACCGCCTGACGCTTGCCGTTCTGCTGTTTCCGACGCTTACGGAAAACTTTTCCGTGGTCGACGACCTTGATCAGGGGCAGAGCTTGCCGCCTTTCTCTGACGCGCGGGAGATGGCGGCACGTGAGAACCCGGATTTGCGCGCAGCTATGGAAGCGGTGCAGGAATCGAGTCTTGGGGTTTCTGCCGCTCGCTATGCAATGCTGCCCACCATTACCACCGATCTCGATTATGGTATTGAAGCCAACGCCTTCGCACTTCGCAGCAGGGTAAGTGCTGATCCTGCAAAAGGCCCGCTTCCCAATCTCGGGTATTTTGCTACGATTACACTGAATCTGCCGGTTTGGGACTGGGGCACGCTGCGCAGCAAACTACGCCAGGCGGAATACCACCGCCAGCAGGCGCGTAAGGAGTTGACCTGGGCACAGCGACAGTCGATGAACGAGTTGTATTCTTTCTATAATGAAGCCCAGACGGCCAAGTCGACGGTGGAAACCTTGCGCGAAACCGCCAGCTTGGCAAGCGAGGAGCTGCGTCTGACAACTCTAAGGTATCAGGCCGGGCAGGCCACGGCTCTGGAAGTTGTCGATGCCCAAAGCACGCTTTCCCAAGCCCGCAATGCGTATGATGATGGGCAGTCACGCTTCCGGCTGGCTCTGGCGCAACTGCAAACGCTGACGGGATCCTTCTGATGGGGATTGGGGACAAGTCCATGGTAGATCGCTCGATAACCGCCCCAGGTAAACGCTTGGGGTACCCGCGGAGGCGGCTCTTACACTGGGGACAGGGGCCGCGTGCCTCTTGCCTTGTTCTCTGTCTGCTCATTTTGGCTCTCGTCATAGGGCCGGGGTGTTCGAAAAAAGAGAGCGGCAATGTTGCCCCTACCGTCACCGTACAAGTGGCCACGGCGGTGACCAAAAAGATCGAGCGCAAGATCTCGGCAGACGCAGTGATTTATCCGCTGCGGCAAGCTGCCATGGTGCCGAAGATCAGCGCGCCGGTGCGCAAGTTTTTTGTGGAACGAGGCAGCCATGTTCACGCCGGTGAGTTGCTTGCCCAACTTGAGAATCAGGATCTTGTTGCGGCTATGACCGATAACCGAGGGGCCTACGAACAGGCCCAAGCCGCTTACGAGACTGCCACTAAACAGTCGTTCCCCGAGGAGATTCGGAAGGCGGAACTCGACGCCAAAGCTGCTCAAGAGGCAAT
>JARLGN010000435.1 GCA_031292775.1 Acidobacteriota bacterium
AATCCTGCTGACTTCCATGGACGCCGATGGCACGCAAAAGGGTTTCGATTGTGAGTTGACGTCCCTCGTTGCGACCGCCCTGCATATCCCGGTCATCGCTTCGGGAGGTGCCGGGAGTCCGGAGCACATCGCCGAAGTTTTTAAGCGCGGTTGTGCCGACGCCGCCTTGGCCGCGTCAATTTTTCATTACGAGACGCATACCATTGGAAGTCTGAAACAATACTTACGCTCGCAAGGAGTGGCTGTCAGAATTTAAAGAGCAAGGAAATTCTGAATTATGAATTCTAAATTCTGAATTGTGATTGGACAACTACCGTTGCAAGGCAAGGTTAGGATTCTTCATAATTCAGCATTCATAATTCAGAATTTCGCTATACCTGCACCCAACACCAGTGTTAACCATGATTATTCCCTGTATCGACCTGATGGATCGCAAGGTAGTGCAGCTTGTCCAGGGCAAGGAAAAGTTCCTTGAACTGCCCGAACCGCTTGCCGTGCTTGAGAAATTCGCAGCCTACCCGGAAATCCAGGTGATCGATTTGGATGCAGCGATGGGCAAGGCGGAGAACAACACCGAGATCGTGCGCGAACTATGCCGCCGCAAACCCTGCCGCGTGGGCGGAGGCATTCGCAACGTCGCTCGCGCGCAGGCAGTGGTGGGCGACGGCGCCCTTAAAGCGATAGTGGGCAGCAGCGCCTTCACCTCCCAGGGTATTCACCACGAGTTCCTGCGCCAACTCGCCGCCGCCGTGCCGCGCGAAAAAATCCTGATTGCGGTGGATTCATTTGGCGACCGGGTAGCCGTTCATGGTTGGAAGGAAACACTTCCCCTCAGTTGTGCCCAGGCGCTGCCTCAGCTTGAACCGTATTGTTCCGGTTTTCTCTGCACTTATATCGATGGCGAGGGAAGACTGAAAGGGACGGACATCAATTGGTTTCGCAGTTTGCGCGCCGTTACCCATTTGCCCATTACGGCGGCGGGCGGAATCACCACGGACGAAGAAATTGCCGCGCTTGACGCGCTCGGAATGCACGCCGCGCTGGGGATGTCGATCTACCGCAAAGTTTTCCCGGAGTTCTTTACCGGGCGGCAGCCGGGATCGTAATTGGAACCTCCGCACTTGAAAACCGATGGCTTCGACCCCTTCAGGGTCGGATGAAATCTGTGGCTCGCGATCCGTGGGCGGCAGGCACAGAAAGCGTGCCCTTGCCCACGGCTACTCAATTTCAACCCTTTCAGGGTTAAGAGTTGGCAGCTCCGCACGTGGTGCCCAGCAGAAGATATGGGGCACGATCAAGTCACCAAGGAGGAGAGCTTCAAGTCTGGTTAACCGTCGAGTGTCCAGTTCTTGCGGTACTGCCTTTTCAAATAATCATTCGCCTCCGGTGCGTTGGTTACCTCCCCTTTAACCGGATCATACTCCAGCTTCTTGCCCACGCGATGCGCGACCAAGCCCAGCAGCATCTGCTCCATCATCACTCCGGAGTAATCAAAATCGCAATGTGTCTTGCTGCTGGTCCCATGGACCACCCCATCATATCTACCCTTGCAGGCGGCAATCCACTCTTCCTGGAAGGCGTCGTGAGTCAGCGCGCGGCCACTCTTTTCGGCTTCCAGAATCGAATCAACATCGGTGTTCGGCAACCCCAGGGCTGCTGGCAGGCCATTCTCAAGAAACTGGACCGTGGCGAACCCATCCGGCCCCGGTTGCGCGTCAGGAAGCGCCGTGAAACCCCGCGGCAGCGGTGGAGGCGCTGATGCCGTACCCGTTGGCCGTTTCACCCTTGCGGGCTTTGGTGCCGGCATCCCGGTCCCGTTCACCAGCGGAAGCAGTTGCTGGCTCGAACGCCGCCGATAGTACGTCAGGTCCCCATCATCATCACTGGGAATAATGACGCGAGAGGTGAAGTCGCACATGATGCTTCCCTTGGTGCCTTCGAAGATTGCGCCATTGCCCACGTTGCTCACATCGATGTAGCCTTTGGGTGGTTTGGGCTTCAACCCACCCTGGTACCACACCAACTCCACAGGTCCCCTCCATTGGTTCGCCGGATGGGTGAAATGTGCCTTCAACTTCACGGGACATATGTTGGGATTGTATTTGTCGCTGACATCCTGGTCGATCTCTATCGCAATAGGCGCGCCGGCATCGACGGCGTTCCACACCAGGTCCATGGTGTGCGCGCCCATGTCGCCCATCTGCCCCACGCCAAAGTCCCGGTACATGTTCCAGAAGAGGCAGTTCAAGCCGTTGGAGCCGCCGAAGTACTGAGGACTGTACGGATGGTCCGGTGACGGTCCAATCCATTGCTCGTAGTGAAGTGCGGACGGCGCCGTGCCCTGGCCATCCGGATATCCCGGTCGCGGCAGTTGCCGGGCGTCCCAACTATGGACCACCTTCAGGTCACCAATGGCTCCATCCAGAATCAATTCGCGCACCCTCGCGAAGTTCGGATAGGCGTGCCGCTGCGTCCCGTGCTGCGTAGCCACCTTGGCCTTGCGCTTAAGATAATTCGCACGCACGCCCCGCACTTCTTCCACGGTGATTCCCAAGGGCTTCTCGCAATACACGTGCATATCGCGGTTCAGCGCCCAGTTGGCGATGAAGGCGTGGTGATGGTCCGCCGCGCAGATGACCACTGCCTCAATATCCTTCTGCTCCAGGCACTTCCGCCAGTCGTAGTAGGTCTTCGCCCCCGGGAAAAGCCGGAGGGCCTCCTGGGTGCGCAGATCGTTGACGTCGCAGAGAGCCACGACATTTTCGTGGCAGAGTGATTTGTAGTGGGCCGTGCCCCGGCCCCATACGCCCATGAGAGCGATGTTCAGCTTGTTGCTGGGAGCGGTCGCACCACGAAGCATACCGTTTTTGAGGATGGTAAGTCCGGCAGCGGTGGAAGCAATAGATTTGAGGACGTCGCGTCGTTGCATGGAATGGTCCTTTCTGCTGGTTAAGGCCTGACCGACAGGTAACATACTCCCAACCGATTTTCATGGCAAGGGTAGGCATGTGGGGGATGTTGTCTTGGTTTGTGCGTAGCGCTGCCATCCTGGCGGCTCAATTCCGGCTGGAAGCTGGCGCTACGTCTAAAATCAGGACAGCACCCAAGAGGATTTGTGGCTGGAATTCAAAATGGAAGTCTGCGTTCACTCTCCGGGCAAACTTCCCCAATCAATCCACATAAATGCGGGGTACGCGTTTGCCGATGGAACAGAGAATCTCATACGGCACGGTGCCCAGCAGTTGGGCAATCTCCAGAGCGTTGATGGAGCATTGGCCCTCTTGCCCCATTAGAATGACCTCGTCACCAATGTTTGTGCCCGCAATGTCGGTGACGTCCAGGAGCGAGAGGTCCATGCTGATGCTACCGACAATGCGAGCGCGCCGCCCGCGCACGATAGCATATCCGCGATTGGAGAGGGCGTGGCTTAAGCCATCGGCATAACCTACGGGCACCGTGGCAATGCGCGAGGTTCGTCGCGTGTAAAACGCCGCGCTGTACCCCAACGGAGTACCACTGGGGACGTCCTTCATGTAAACAATGCGCGACTTGAAACTGAGGACCGGCTCGAATTCCGGCACTTTGGGAAGTTCCTGGCCCGGTGGCACGATCAGCGGCATGCAGTATCCATAGAGCAGAGCGCCGATGCGCACCAGGTTTTCGGGAAACTTCCGTCCTGACAGTAGTGCGGCGCTGTTGGAAACATGAAGCCACTCCGGCTCGACTTGCAAGCCGCGCAGTTGCGCCAGCGCCTGGGTGAAGCGCTCACCCTGCTCGTCGGTTTGGGAGGCCACCATATCCTCGGCAGAGGCAAGGTGGGTAAAGAGTCCCGTCAATTGCAGCCCTTTAAGCTCCCGGTAGTGGTCCACAAAGGCTGCCACGCGGTCCCGCGGCAGGCCCAACCGCCCCAATCCGGAATCAATTTTCAAGTGAAACTCGATAGGCTTGCCGTAGCGGCGGGCACATTCCGTATAGGTGTCAAGCCGCATGGTGGAGGAAATCGAGGGCGTCAGGCGATACTCAATCAGATGGGCCGGATCGCTCATGTAAAGGCCGCCGAGCAAAAGGACCGGCTGCTCGATTCCCGCCGCACGCAATTCCAATGCCTCCTCGACGGTCGCCACACCGAACCAATCCACGCCGCATTCGGCAAGGCACTTGGCAACGGGAACGGCACCATGGCCATAGGCATCGGCCTTGATCACGGCCATCACTTTGCGCGCGCCGGCCAAATCACGAATCCGATTGAAGTTGCGCCGCAGCTTGGAGAGAGAAATCTCAACCCAGGTCGGGCGAAGGAGCTTGTCAGGTGATAAATTCACAGTATTCATTCTTTCCAGTTGGGTAACCTCTCGGATTGGTTCCTCCCCCCAAAGGGACGAGGGAAGTAAATCCATAACGGCACGAGCGCGGAGCACGTTGGCGAGGGGCCACAGGTGCCGGCCTTAGGTCGAACGCCGGTCGGCCCCGCATCGGGGCACCCCATGGCTTGCCCTGGGGCAAGCCCAGCCCTTACAAGGCGGTCTTGAAATCGTCAGCCGGATGACCCTACCCGAAATTCTCGCCGCCCCCATCATGGGCCTGGTTTTCAAACTTCGCAAAGGGTTTCATGAAGACCACCTGCACGTCTCCGGTAGGCCCGTTCCTCTGCTTGCCAATAATCAGCCGGGTTTCCGACCCGCCCTGCGCAGACTCTTCTCCGACTTCCGGCTCTTCCTCTACCGGCTTCTTTTCCCGATAGATGAAAATGACCACGTCCGCATCTTGTTCGATCGAGCCCGATTCCCTGAGGTCGGAAAGCTGCGGGCGTTGGCCCGCGGCGCCAGTCCGCTGCTCGGGCGCGCGGCTCAACTGCGAGAGCGCCACGACGGGGACCTTCAATTCTTTGGCAATACTCTTGAGGTTTCGCGAAATGTAAGCGACTTCCTGCGTGCGGTTTTCAGACTTGCTGGGCCCGGAAATCAACTGGAGATAGTCGACGATCAGCAGGTCGAGTCCCTTTTCGGCTTTCATGCGCCGGGCTTTGGCGCGAATCTGCATGATGCTCAACGCCGGGGTGTCATCGATATAAAATGGCGCTTCCGACAGGCGGCCGAGGGCAGGCGTCATGCGGTTCCAATCCTCGCGGCTGGAGAAGCCGGTGCGCAGCTTGTGGCTATCGATGCGCGCCTCCGAGCAGAGCAAACGGATGACCAGCGACTCCTTGCTCATTTCGAGAGAAAACATTCCCACAACTTTACGGCCTTTGATGGCAGCATGGGCGGCGATATTCAGCGCCAGGGCGGTCTTACCAAGCGAAGGCCGCGCCGCAATCACAATCAATTCGCCGGGCTGTAAGCCCGAGGTCATATTATCAAGGTCTTCGAGACCCGTCTCGATGCCCGTCACCTGCTGGCCACGGTCAAACAAAACATCAATCTTCCCGAAGCTCGTCTTAACGATATCGCGGACGGTTGCGAATCCTGACTGCACGCGCTGCTCGGCAATTTCGAACACCTGGCTTTGCGCGAGGTCGATGAGCGCCTCAGGATCGTCCGAGCCCTCCATGCAGCGTGCAATAACGTTGTTCGACGAAGAGATCAAGCGGCGAATCGTCGACTTCTCTTTGACGATCCGGCAATACTCCCCCATCGCCGCCGTTGTACCGATGGGAACTCCGTCTGTGAGCGCCGACAGGTATGCTGCGCCGCCCGCTTTCTCCAGCAGTCCTTCTTTGGCCAGTTCCTCGGAAAGCGTTACCAAATCGATGGCACGATTCTTCTCCGAGATGGCCGACATCTTTTCGAACGTAATGCGGTGGGCTTCCGAATAGAAATCATCTTTGCCCAGGATTTCGAGGGCAAAGTTAAGAGAGCTGTTGTCGAGAAGGATCGAACCCAACAGGGCGCGTTCCGCCTCAAGGTTGTGGGGAATGGATCGGTCGTTGGCGGTAGCAGTCGGCATCAGGGTATTGTCGGTTTTCCACGAACTTCCCTCAAGCTGCGTGTAAGGGCAGCCTTTGGAAATCTTGTGCAAAAACTGGAAAACCTGTTAAGAACTCAGGCCTGCCTGTGAATATTTTCTGCGCGGACGGAAGGAGGATATGGCCTGCCGGTAAAAATCCGGGGTGTGCGCACGCCGCTTCGCCCGCCGACGAGGGCAGGCGAAGCGGGCGCGACTATTCGGTAGCCTGCTCGGGTTCTGCGGCAGCCTCTGGAGCCTCCGCCACAGGTGCTTCCTTGGGGGGGGCTGACGCACGGGCGTTTGATTTCGCCTGGGCTTCCGCAGCGGCCTCAATTTTGGCTTTGCTCTCGGCGTCCGGCTCCACATGAACCTTGATGGTCGTGGTCACTTCACGGTGGAGTTTGACCGGAACATTGTACTCGCCCAGAACCTTGATGGGAGTGGTGAGGGTGATCTTGCGCTTGTCGATGTGGTAGCCCTGCGCCAGGAGTTTGTCTGCAATGTCCATGGAGGTGACAGAACCAAAAAGATTGCCCTTGTCCCCCGCCTTGCGGACCACGGTGACGCTGACGTCTTCCAGCAGCGTGGAAAGATCGGCGGCATCAGCCTTTTCCTGGGCTTCCAGCTTTAGGAAGCGGATGCGCTGCTGCTCCACCCACTTGCGGTTTTGAGAAGTGGCCGTGACCGCCAGCTTCTTGGGCAACAGGAAATTGCGGCCGTAACCGTCCGCAACTTTCACCATCTGGCCGCGGTTTCCAAGTTTATCGATATTTTCTAGAAGGATTACTTCCATAGCGAAACTCCTGTAAGCGGTATACGGTATACGGTAGACAGTAGACGGGGCCGCGACATACTACTTGCTCCAGTTGGACTGGCGCACGGAGTGCCCGCTGCCGTATGCCGTCTACCGTTCGCCGTCTACTTGCTAAGGGCTATGCTCCTGCAGCGAAAGGCAGCAGGGCAATGTTCCGGGCGCGCTTGATGGCTTCCGATAAAGCGCGCTGGTGCGTGGAGCAGGTGCCCGTCAGGCGGCGCGGCAGGATTTTGCCGCGTTCGGCGATGAACTCACCGACCAGGCGCACGTCCTTGTAATCGATCATGTCGATCTTCTCGGTGCAAAACTTGCAGACTTTGCGGCGGCGAAAGTATTGCTTCCGGCCACCGCCGCCTTCCCGCCGTGGGGGCCGATCGCCCGAGGGCGCGCCTTCTCTGGAAACTGGCATGTTGATAGACTCCTTTATGCTTGCGCGTTCTCCGCGGGAGCGGGAGGTGGAGCGGAAGCAGGAGCAGGCTTGCTCCGGCGGCGCTTGGCCTCTTGCTTGGTCCGCAGGGTCTTGAACTTCGCTGCGCGCTGAAGAATTTCGTCCGTGCAGATGGTAAGGTGCTTGATCACCGCGTCGGTCACCTTGAGACGGCGCTCAAATTCCTTGACCGTGTCTCCGGTGCCCGTCACGAAGAAGAGCACGTAAAAGCCTTCGCGCTGCTTTTCAACGCGGTAGGCAAGCCGGCGGCGGCCCATCTTTTCAACCTTCTCCACCTTGCCGCCCGCAGATGCAACCACACCTTCCATCTGCGTTATGAGCTTCTGAACATCGTCGTCAGACACATCGGGCCGGACGATAAAAATTATTTCGTAATTGCGCATGGCACCTCACGACTCGGGGGGCGGAACCCGCCGATTAAAGCGATTCATCGCCTTTTGTAAACCTTCAGAAATAATCACGCGGATAGCATCACCAGCCTGGTCAACCATATCCGCGACCAACTTTGTCTCTGCCGGGCGAAACGGCCGGAGGAGATAGGAAACGTAGTCCTCCACTGGCCGGTCGGGTTGCACGCCCATTCTCACCCGGATAAAATCATCTGCCTCTATCGCGCCAATGATGGACTTCAGGCCGTTATGCCCACCCGCGCTGCCCCGGGGCTTTACCCGCAACATGCCCAGAGGTAGGTTAATCTCATCCACCAGCACCAGCAAGTCACGCGGCGCCAATTCGTAATTCTGGAGCAACCGGGCCACTGCCAAGCCGCTCAAATTCATATACGTTTGCGGCTTCGCCAGCACCACATGTTCGCCGGCCAGTTCGGTGGAAGCCGTCAGGGCCTGAGCTTCGCGGCGCGTCAAACTCTTGCCACACGCTTCGCCCAAGCGGTCGATCGCCATGAAGCCCAGGTTGTGGGGCGTCAGGTGGTACTCGTAACCCGGATTCCCCAAACCGACGATCAGCCTCATAAGACCAGTGACAAGTGACTAGTGACGAGTGACAAGCTGCAAGTCCCGCCCCATCATTTCCTTGTCGCCGTGCGTTTAGAGCGAGGGCAAGAAGCCTGACGATTTTCACTGGCTCGTCACCTGTCACTCGCCACCCGTCCCTGCCTTTATTACTCCTACTTGCCTTTATCTTTCTTCTCGCTCTTTTCCTTCTTCTCGCCTTTTTCTTTCTTTTCCTCGCCGCCTTCGGCCTCAGCGCCTTCCTCCTCCGCCTTACCCTTGCGAATGACCTCAGGTTCAGCGGGGGTCGCCTCTGCCGTCTCCGCCGCCGGCTTCACTTCTTCTTCCGCTCTCGGAGGCACCACATGAGCCACGATGCGGTTCGCATCAGTGAGAACTTTCACTTTGGGCCCGACGGGCAATTCCGAAACGCGCAGGTTCTGGTTCAAGGCCAGGCCGGATACATCAACCGTGATGCCGTCCGGGATGTCATCAGGGAGGCACTCAACTTCCAATTCGCGCAGCATAAACTCGAAGACTCCGCCATCGACCTTGACGCCCTTGGGCTCGCCGGTGACATGAATCGCAACCTGCAGTTTCAACTTGGCATCGAGGGCGATTCGCACCAGATCCACGTGCAGCAACCCACCGCGGATGGGTTCAACCTGCCAGTCGCGGACCATGGCCCGTGCCGGCGCCTTGCCGCGAACTTCCAGCATGAAGATGGCGTTATGCCCGGACTCGGAGTGGAGAATTTCGCGGATCCCGGCAGGATCAACGGAAACCGGGATGACCGGACCGCCGCCGCCATAAACTATGCCTGGGATGCGGCCTGCGGCCCGCGTACGATGCGCGGCGTTCTTGCCAAAATCTTCACGCGGCTCTGCTACAACTGTGAATGTCTGACTCATAACTTTCCACTCCTCGAAGACCGAAACTCAGAAACCGAAATTCGAAACGCGAAAATCGCCAATCCTGCATCGATTTTCAATTTTCGAGTTTCGATTTTCCTCAATTCCTCAAATGAAGAGCTTACTCACCGACGTCTCATCATGAATCGAACGAATAGCGTCAGCGAGCAAACCCGCCACACTTAGAACCTTGATCTTGCCGCACTGTTTCGCCTCGGGTGACAGTGGGATCGAATTGGTTGCCACCACCTGCTCCAGCGGCGCTCCACAGATCTTGTCGATGGCGTTACCGGCAAAGACCCCGTGCGTGCAGCAGGCATAGACTTTGGCTGCGCCTTTTTCCTTTAAAGCCTGGGCGCCCTTTACCAGGGTCCCGCCCGTATCGATCATGTCATCAACCAGCAAACACGTCTTGCCTTCGACTTCGCCGATGACGTTGAACACTTCCACCACATGCGCGTCTTCGCGCCGTTTGTCGATAATCGCCAATGGAATTTGCATGCGCTTGGCGAATCCCCGTGCGCGTTCCACGCCCCCGGTATCAGGAGAAACCACCACCAGATTCTTCAGTTTCAGCTTTCGGAAATAAGCCACGGTGACAGGAGTGGCGTAAAGGTGATCCACTGGGATGTCAAAGAATCCCTGGATCTGCCCGGCGTGGAGTTCCAGCGCCAGCACGCGGTCAGCACCTGCCGAGGTCAGAAGATCCGCCACCAGCTTGGAGGAAATGGGAACACGCGGGCGGTCCTTACGATCCTGCCGGGCGTAGGCAAAATAAGGCATCACGGCGGTGATACGCGCGGCGGAAGCGCGGCTTAAGGCGTCGAGCATAACCAGCAATTCCACCAGATTGTCATTCACGGGACGGCAGGTGGGCTGAATGACGAAAACATCGGCTCCTCGCACATTCTCGAGAACTTGAAGCTTCACCTCGCCATCCGGAAAACGCCCCACGAAAGCCTTACCCAGTGGCACTCCCAATTCCGCGCAGATTTCCTTGGCCAACTCCGGGTGGGCATTCCCAGTGAAGATCTTCAGGTTGTGGCGAGTCGTCTGATTTTTCATTGCATCCTTACACGCTTGCTTAACAGTTCGAAAAAACAACTATAAAGCCTGGCTGGGAGGCCTGGACTCGAACCAGGGTTCCATGCTCCAAAGGCATGTGTCCTACCGCTGGACGACCTCCCAAGAAAATTGATTCATTGAACCATTGGGTCATTGTGCCATTGTGCGGCCCCCACAGTGAGGGTGGCTGTTTTTTCAATGATTCAATGACCCAGTGATTCAATCGACAAATAATTCTTGGTGGTAGTCGGCACGCACCAAGGTGCGTGTCGGAAATATAAGCCACCCTTTGGGGATGAGTTTAGAGGCGCGGGCCAGTTGACGAGACGAGGAAAAGAGGGCGTACACAGCAGACCCGCTGCCCGTCAAGGAGGCAACTTCGGCCCCGGCCCGGATAAGTCGGCGCTTCAATCGCGCCAACTGAGGCCACCTCGCGAAAACGACATACTCAAAATCGTTCTCGGCCGGTCCCCAACTCATCAGGGGAAAATGTGGCCACGCACCGAAACTACCAATGTAAGCGGTTCCACCCTTTTCTGTCAACCGCAATCCTGCTTCCCTGTAAGCTTCCGCGGTGGAAATAGAAAATCCCGGGAAGATAACCAGGCAGGCGCGGGAAGGAAGATCGGTGAGAGGATAGACATCTTCCCCCCGGCCACAGCCCAAAACGCGGCCACCGAGGAGAAACAAGGGGACGTCAGAACCCAGTCCTGCGGCCAGCTTATGCCGCTCAGAAAAATCCAGATGGTTGCCGCTCAATTTCTCGAGGCCCAAAATTGTGGCCGCGGCATTGGTACTGGCTCCCCCCAACCCGCTGCCCAGGGGAATCCTTTTCGCGATGCGCACTTGGATATTTCCGCGCCAACCGCGTGCCTGCGCCCACGCATCACAAGTGCGGTAAACCAGATTGCCCGGTCCAGCAGGGATTGCCGGATTATCGCATTCGACGTCAATTCCCTTCCCCGCTTTGGAAATGCTGATTTCCAGGCTATCGTGCAACCCAATCGTCTGGTAAATGGTTCGGAGTTCGTGGAAGCCATCGGGCCGCTTGGCAAGAATCTTAAGCCCGGTGTTGATTTTGGCGAAGGAGCGAAGACGAAGTGTTTTTGGCAAGTTGAACGCGTAGCCGGGCGGCACAACGTGCGGCCAACCCGAAGATTCCTTAAGATGGCTCCGCTGGCAACAAACGGAGCGGGTACAGGCAGGTAGATTCTACCTCAAAAAAGGAAACCGGGCCGCCTAATCCGGAATTCTCCCCGGCCGGAGCGTGCTCGCGCACAATTTGGGGAATCTGGGGCGGCGGTTCGGTTTATACTGAACCGGACCGGGAAGTCCAAAACGGAAATTCCGGTTGATGGGAGCTGTAGTTGATCTGACGATGAGGTGAACATGGCCTCGAGACAATCCGTTCGACTCAGTACAGTGCCGGAGACCCTATTGGTTCCGCTCTTTGCCCGCGCGGTCGAGAGCCGCAGAAAGCACCCCATCCTGTATGATTCCCGGGCCGCCGGAATGGTGGAATCCATCGATTGGGATTTCCAAAGGTTCAACCAGAGGTGGCGCGTCATCGGCTGTACGCTGCGAAGCGCGGCGTTCGATGAGTTGGTCAAGGAATTCCTACGGGGCCATCCGGAAGGCACCTTGGTCGAGATTGGCGCCGGACTCAACACCCGCTTTGAACGGCTCGACAACGGCCGCCTCCATTGGTTCGACCTTGATCTTCCGGAGGTGGTTGAGTTACGGCGGGAATTCTTCACGGATACCGAGCGGCGCACCACCCTGGCCGCGTCGGTCCTCGATGCGGGCTGGATGGCCACGGTGCGCCAAAGCCCCGGACCTTACTTCTTTGTCGCGGAGGCCGTCTTCATCTACCTGCAAGAGCAGGAGGTCAAGGCGGCGCTGGCGCAGATCGCCGAGAACTTTCCCGGCGCGAGCATCGCCTTCGACACCACCAGCCACCATGCGGTAAATGGCGCGAACAAGGACCACGCGAGCCGGAACATGGCGGCGCGCTTCGCCTGGGCTTGCGACGACCCGCGGGTAATTGAGAACTGGGATATCGGGCTGCGCCTCGTGGAATCCCGCACCATGGTAGACGTCCCGGAACCTTTGTTGGCACGTCTTTCCCTGCCGATGCGCACCACCATTCGCGTCTTGCGCACGCTGTTCCCGCAGTTGATGAAGGCGTACCATCTGAACCTGTTCGCCGGGCAGTCCGCCTCCTGAACGCCCAACATTGTTCTGAATTTACGAACGCGATTGAGCCTGGAGCCATTATCCCGCTCCATCGTAGAAAGGCACGTTTTCTCGCGTAAACTGGGAATCATGCTTTACTGGCTTTTCTAAGAGTTCCCTGCCCCACCGGCCGATTCACATTCCCCTTTCTGCGGAGCCTCTATCAGCAGAAGCGCGAGCAAAAGGTGCAAGTTTGGGCTTGGTAGTGAGTGGGATGCGCGACACAAAAGTGAGCGGTTCTGGCCTATCCTAGTGGCTTGCAGGCTTATTCTGTAGCGCGGGCAGGCTGCCCGCGCCACATCAGTAAGGATGGTGGGGTACGTTATTTTGCCGTCGATTTGTTGCGCCCCTGGTGGCTCTTGAGATCATCAAGCTGCTTTTGCAACTGCTTGGCCTGGTCGGCGTCAAAATCGCTGGAGACAGCATCTGGCCATTCCTTCAGGGCACGCTGCCATTCCTCCTGCGCCATGGAAGTCTTGCCCATGTGCAGATAGAGATTACCCAGGTGTTCGTGGATGGTGGGATCGTTCTGGATCAGGGCGGCGGCTTTTTCCAAGGGAGTCTCCGCCAGGTCGTAGCGGCTCATCTTAAAGTACGCCCAGCCCAGGCTGTCGAGATATGCTCCGTTGTTCGGTTCCAGTTCCAGCGCCTTCTGAATATACTTGACCGACTCCTCCAGGCGGACACCTTCATCCGCCAGCATGTACCCAAGATAGTTTGACGCGGAAGCGTTAAGCGGGTTTTCGGCGAGCACCTTTTTAAAGGTCTGTTCCGCCTGTTCGTATTTCTTCTGCCGCTCGAAGATGGAAGCCTGCACAAAGAGCACGTATTCCTGATCCTCGGGGTTGGGACTAAAATCCAGGGCCTTTTGAATCGCCTGCTCCGCCGCACCAAAATTCCTCGCCTGCAGATAAATCTGGGCGATGGAGATATAGAGGCCGCGATCGATCGGGCGATTGGAAAGGAACGGTCGTAGCTCGGCGACACCTTCATCCACATGCCCGCGTTCACCCATCATGGT
>JARLGN010000436.1 GCA_031292775.1 Acidobacteriota bacterium
AGCCGATCCCTCGGACGTAACACGGCCGTCCCGCCGCTGCAAATCCGGTGCGGAACAAGTCATTGTTTCTTGAGGTTGGTTTTCCCGGCACCGTACTCGCGGCGTACGCGCTGTATATCCTGAATTTTGAGACGTTCCATCATCTCACCACGGTTGGTGAAGTAGGACTTCAAAGAGCCGCCTAGCCTTGCGGGGACGACAACAACTTGATTGTAGGCCATTTGCTTCCAGGAAATCGGCCCCACGTGTGGAATGAGGCCAATACCCCACTGAAAGATGAAAGCCATATTCCAAACCATCAAGGCGCCGATCACCAGAACACTGGTCGCAACGGCAGTTCGTGCCTGGGCAAACCGGCGGCTGGCTTCCTGAAGGAAAACAGCAAGACCCAGGATGAAAAATGGGGTGAGAGAGATAAAGAAACGATTTCCGAAGGATGAGACGCCATGCCAGTCGGGGTGACAGGCAACGATATAGCCCATGGCAACGAACGCCGCCAGGCAATACGCGGATAGTTCACGATCGGACCGGCGGAGAAGAACCAGACCCACCAGGGAAATTATTACCATGGGCGTCCACAATAGCAGTCCGTGATTAGACGAGAATAGCGTTTGCCAAAGCGCCGGACGCATCCAGGATGACGGCTCGTAACCAAATTGTAAGGGGTTACCATAGATAATCTGCCGAGTGATCAGAGTCGGCAGAAACGCGGCCACGGTCACGCAACAGTAAATGGTGTTGGCCAGTAAGAGAGTGCGCAAGGCTTTCTGGTCATGTCCGGGCACTCGCCACGCCAGCCAATACCGGCGTAGAGATTCAAGGAGAGGAAGCAGCAAAATGGCTATGTTCAGGTAATAGATGTTCAGCATCAATCCGGAGATTAAGCCCAGAACACCCCACTGAGCCACGGTCCGCTCCACGCGGGTACGATGCCAATACCAGAGAAAAATCGCGACCGAAAATGCCGACTGCGCGTGCGAATAGAAAGGATTGAAGTACATATAGACAGGAAGCGAAGAGGCAAACCAGATACCGAGAGTAGCGAGGAAAGCCCAAATTTCCGCAACGAAAAGCCTGGCAAACCGGAAGGAAAGGTACAGTCCCAGGAATCCGTAAAGGGCAGTAGCCAGTGCGGCGGTCACGAGATAGGGTTTGGTAAAGCCATTCGCCTTGACGGAAATACCAGCTTTCACCAATGCCACCATCACCAGGTGAATAGGAACCAGGAATGGCGCCCAGAGCATGGAAGGACCGACCGAATAGTGATTTGGCAGGTGGCCCGTCTCTGTATACCTGGCATTGATGCGGCCGCGAGCATCAACCGTGTGGTCGACGAAGGGCATATTAGAGTTTAGCCAATCGTCTTCGAACCTCAAATTGTGCTGGACGAGAATCGACCTTACATAGGAGTAGTACCCTGCTCCATCGCCAAGAACAAGAGGGTTGACCAAAGACAGGGTCAGCCCAAAAATCACCCATAGAGCCTTTGGATAATTGAGCACTTTCATATTATGCCTGACCCGGCTCCGGATCACCTGGCCCCGCGTTGCGTGTGTTATTAGTACTGGAAAGGAAAACGGCGGCAGATAGGCTCAAGATGGGTCCGGCGACATTAAACAATGGACGTGCGATGCCCGCCGTATTATTCCAGGCGCCCAAGGCAAGCGCTCCACAAAATGCCACGGCCGTGGCTAGTACCCAGGGCCGAGGCAAGCGGCGCAGGCACACCAACCCCAACGGGAGCAGCCAGATAAATGCGTACCAGAAAGTGTGGTCGAGAATGCATCCCCGCAAACCAGCGAGGAACCCGCCGCCGGCACTCTGATAGGCTGCAAACTGCCAGGGCCAAACCAGCCCACCCGCGACGGCCGACATGGCAAGGGTTACCGTGGTCATACTGGCCACGCCTAATGCAGCTATCCATGCCAAGCGAGGGAGTTGAAGGCGGGCACGCCGAACCTCTGATATCCACCAGCCGAATACGAACATCAGCGAAAGCGGCGCGAAGCTCTCTTTGGCAAGTGCACCGAGAATTCCCCAGAGTGGCAGCAGAAACCAGCGTCCTGTCAGCAACGACCAGACGATGACCATCACAAAACAGCCTTCGGCGGAATCGACCAGCCCCACCAGATTGAGATTGGCAATGCAATAATTCAACAGATACAGAGTTGCGCCCAGCAGCGCCGTCGAAGAATCGAGCGTCAGACGACGCCCGATGGCCACTAATAAGCAGGCGGTAGTTGCCGTGAAAATTGCATTCGCCACCAGCAAACCAAAGAGGGCCGGATCCCAGGTTCGCACGTGACCCCTCGCCAGCCAATAAAAAGGCTTGGCAACGTAAGGCACGAGCATACGATAGTAGTGCTCCGACTGGGCAAGCCGCGCGAAGACTTTACATGCGCCGGAAGCAAGCTGGGGCGTGCGGCCGACGACCATGGCGCGATATTCAGCCACGTCAGAAGTTCCCTCGGATTTCCCCGGATCATAGCGATTCAAGGGGGGATACCCCAATCCCAGGCAAATCAGGAAGAAAAGCAGCCAAAGCAGGGCCAATCGTTGGGGCGCGACGAGGGAGTTCTGTTCTTTGCTGCAACTAAACTCTCTGACATCTCTTGGCATGGGAATTTGAACTATGCGAAAATGTCCACCGCCCCGTGAGTCCATTCTGCGCCGCTGGCAGGCGGTGTGAGCGCTAGATCCCTCTGCCCCCCTGGCATCTGCCCAAACTCGAATTTCGTTCTCGGCACTGGAGCGTGAGCTTAGTATACACCCAGCATAGCGGACAAAGGGCGTCTCCGCGATATTTGCAGCCAAGAACACGGCAAAGTCCAAACTGGCTGAGCCCTGGGTTGTAAATCCAGTCGTCAGCCGACGTGGGTGAGGTCACTATGCGTGTTCTGTTACCGTACGTGTTCGCCTGAGGGGTGCCGGCATGGTGTATACTTGCCATCCTGGCGGAATCAAAATAGTGAGTATGGGCTTATCCTAAGGCAATCTTGCTGAAATCCAACCCGCCCAAGTCTTCCAGACCATAGCGGAATCTGGGGCAACCGGTGATCTTGGCGCGCAGATGAAAGAAGATAAAGCCAATCCGATGCTGTTGATCGGCCGATATGCAGTCGTGGGTGCTCTGGCAGGATTGGTCATCGGCGCCCTGGAAGGGATATATCGTTACAGGCATCCCGGCCTGCGGTTTTTTCTCCAGCCTGATGTTAGTTACGTGATCTTTTTTTTGGGTCCCCTGGTTGATGGTTTGGCGGGTAAAGTCCTCGGCTTGGTTACAGGTCTTTTTGTCATTAGCCGAAGCAGCCGAACCGGACGCCGCGTTGCTAATATTCTCGGAGCTTGTTTGGTCGCGGTGCTGGCTCTGGAGTTTGCCAAAAACCCAAGGAATGTCGTTACGCCACTTTTGGGGGGTAGATCCCCAATTCATTTCATCCTGACCTTGGGAGCGGTGATTCTTCTGGCCGGGGCTGCTGCTTTCATCGGTGGACGCATCCTCCCTCTCCGAACCCTAAGCGTCGTGGTGGCCGCGGCTTTCGTTATATCGCTGGGGGGGGTGGGTTTCTACGCCCTAAGGCCATCCATGCATCGAGCCGACATCGCGGCTAAACCCGCAGGGCCAATCGGTGCCCCCAATATCATCCTGATTACGCTCGACACGCTGCGGGCAGACCACCTTTCTCTGTACGGATATCCTCGCCCGACCACCCCGAGCATCGACAAATGGGCGCGTCAAGGCGTAGTGTTTGACAACGCCATCGCCCCTACATCCTGGACGCTGTCCTCCCATGCTTCGATCTTCACCGGTTTGCTCCCTCATCAGCACGGCGCCGATTTCGCCATGCCGTTGGACCCAAGCTGGTGGACGATTGGCGATGTCTTGAGGTCACGGGGTTACGAGACCGCCGGTTTTACTTCTAACCTTTCTTATGGCGAGGCTGGCTGGGGGATGGGCAACGGCTTTGAGGTCTATGATGACGATGTCACAACGGTGCGACATAATCTCGGAAACCTACTCGTGGTCAGTAGGCTTCTCCAACCCTTATACGCAAAGTATGTGCAGCCCGACGACTTGGGTCGGAGGAACGCGGGCCAGATCAACCGCGACGTTCTCCGCTGGTTTCACCACCGCTCGTCAAGGCCCTTCTACCTCTTCATAAACTACTATGATGTTCACGATCCCTATCTGGTGCCTGCGCACCACGATTCCCGCTTCGGTCATGTGTCCCCTTGGCTTGTTGACAGGATCGAATCCGTTGTGGATGGGGATAAAGGCCATCCGTACGTTTCCGCCGAGGAAAAAGAATCCTTTATTACCAGCTACGATAACTGTCTGGCATTCCTGGATAACTCTGTTGGTGAGCTTTTGGATTCTGTTTCCCACCTGCCCGGATGGGAGAACACCATCGTCATCATCACTTCCGACCATGGAGAGAGCTTCGGCGAGCACGGCACTTACAATCATGCTCTTAACCTCTACAGAGAGGTATTGCATGTTCCACTCATCATAGTGGGACCCGCTATTCCCGCCGGTCTTCGCGTTTCACAATTAGTTCCGATACAAGAGCTCTTTGAGACAGTCCTGCAAATTTCCGGGATGGACAATCCGCCGTTTCAAGGGGCCAGCCTCCGGCGTTTTTGGAGGCCAGGATATGAACCCGGGGACTCCGATGAATTTGTGGTATCAGAATTATTACCGCAAGCGGCGTCTCCCGCCCTCATCAGTTTGACGACTCCCCAATGGCAGTATCTCCGCGACGCGCAAGGCAACGAAGAACTCTATCACTGGATGAGTGATCCCGCCGAAAGGGTCAATCTGGGCAAATCCCCTGAGTATCAGAAGCTCCTGAAAGACCTTCAAATCCAGCTTCGTGCGACCGTCAACGAATCGCTTCGCCCCTGGAGAAGGCCGGAGTACCTGTCCGCGCTCGGCGGATCTCGCCGCACCTCGGCAAACGCAGCGCGAGGGGGTTCTGATCTCGGTGCGGGTTCCGCCCATCCGCCGCGCCTTCCCATTGGAACGTCACAGGCCTTTTTCCCGCGTCGCGCCTTCATGGCAACCCAACGACTGTCCTCGGCGGATCAGGAACTGTTGCAGAGCCTCCCTTACCACTAGCGTTCCACCATTTCCGAGGGGAGCAAAGGCTGGTGCGCGCAAAACTTTCACACAAAGTTCTGCGACCCCCGCAGGCAAGAAATCCCTAAGGTGCTCTTGGTCGTTGTTCCGGCCCAGAGGATTCATGGTTCTTTCCGGCAATCACTGTCAGACACCCTTTGGTTTATCTTAAAATGAGGGGGCAGCGAACCCTACCCCCTGGCGCAGCAAAACGCAGGCAGTAATGGACCCAAAGATTTGGCTGTTGAGCCTAATCAGCCCCAGCACAATGTCACCCCGCATGCCCATGGCTGACGACCCAATCAATGCGCAGAGTTCATGTTCCGTGAGTTTCCCGCGTGGAACCGCTCTCGTGCTTATGGGCGGGCTGATCTACCTCTGCTAGATTCTTTCTTCTCCGCCATCAATCCCCATCTACCTGGCGAGCGACGGGACCATTTCCATCAGCCAAGCAATATGAATAATCCAATGAGAGGTCCTGTATCATGACTTCTTCGAGTTGATCGGACTTGGTTTACTGCGTTCTTTTCAAGTTATTGGGATTTCACCACTGGATCCATAACGCGACTTTGCTGGCCCTGGGGATGAGCTTCCTTTGACTGAGCATCGTTGTCTCACGACGGTTGCTGCCCGCGTCCCTGGTTTTCTTGCCGGGGGCAAATTTTCTCTCCATCCCTTTTGCCAGCCGGCTCGATGGCACTCACCACTGGTTCAGTTGTCTGGCTGTAACAAGCGTTCTGGCAATCCTACTGATCCGGCCCTAAACGGATGTAACGTTTTCGAGAGTACATGCATCTAACAAAGCATGGAGAGAATCGATTCGCGGAAGTTGCCTGAAGCGGCGTTGAACGAGCGGCGGCGGCGAGCCGTGAAACTGCGTCTGGCGGGAGTTTCGGTGCGCGAGGCAGCACGGCAGTGCGAACTGTCGGCGACCACGGTGGTGAAAGCGCATCAGGCCTATCGCCGTGGTGGCTGGGCGGCGGTGAAGGTCAAACACGGACACCGTCCCAAGGGTTCAGGGTGTTTGCTGGCGCCGGAGCAAGCGCGGGAAGTTCAGGG
>JARLGN010000437.1 GCA_031292775.1 Acidobacteriota bacterium
ATGCTGAGGGGAGTCTGGTTCGATCCAGGGTGGACGGTTCCAAACAAGGGTTTGGCCTAAAGTGACCGATTCGCTTCCGGTGGCGGTGACGCCGTTGAGGGTGACTTCGCCGTTGTTCAGTTTTTGTTGCCAGGCTTGTGGGGTTGAGTGGGGGTAAAGGCTTGCCAAGTGGGAGAGCAGGGTTTGTCCATGGTATTTGGTGCTGATGATTGTGGTGTAGGCATGGCCCCGGTTTAGCATGTAGTTTGAGTATAAGCTATAGCATCTGCGGCGCGGCGGCAACGAGCGAAATATCACCAAGTCACTCGCCGACAGGTTCTGCGCGGATCACGCGCCACTCGGAAGTTGGTCAGACGCGGTCAAGTTGCCGGTAAACGGCCAACTCGCGGTTGTGCGTGGCAGGCAACTGGTGGTCGTGGGGGTGGAAGTGACCCCTCATCCGGCCCGCGCCCGCTGGTGAAAGCGCGTGGTGCGGTCCACCTTCTCCCCTCGGAGAAGGTTGGGAAGATCGCGGGGCGCGCCCGTGCGCGCGCAAAACCTTTTCCCTCTCCGCAGGGGAGAGGGGGGACCGCAAGGCGGAGGGGGCCCCACGTTTTGCAGGTCGTGGGGGTGAGGGGTCACTTCCTCGCATTCACCCCCGACTCAAATCACATTGACCATAAACGCCCTACCCCCCGAAGTGGTGCTTGGAGGTGCGAGCGCTTCGCAAGCGTATCGGCGAGCAGTTCGCGCCGGTCGGTTTCCGATGGGATTTCATCTCGGCTGCCGTCGCCGCGAACGCTACAAGGCTGCCGGCAAGTTCATCTGGCGGCAAGTTTCCCAAAACGCGGCGATATCTTCCTGCCACTTTTTTTTGTCAAAATCGGCGGCCAGGAAGAAACAAGTTTCATCCAGAAGCATTGGGTAGACGCCCATGACGAAATTGCGCCCATGGCCGTCCTGACCCCGCAGATGCCACCGGATAGCATCGTCAGTTACGGAAAGAAAACGCTGGTGGGGGCATTCAGAACATTTGATTCTGGGCTTTTCGCAGACTCCCTGGACCCATTCATTGCCGCACACCGGCGAATAGCCGGTCTTGCCCGTCTTGCGGCTTTCGAAGCGGCGCGGATAAACATCTTCGCGTCCGCGAAACAGCGAACGGAAGAGGGCGATTTTGGCCTCGACGGGAGAGCGCTGGTTCACGCCACCTTGCGGCAAACCAGGCAATGGGGTAGCGGTGTCCACGACCCTATTCTACATTCGCAATTCCCCCGAGTTCCAAGCACAATCGAAAACCGACCAAGAGCTTCAGTGACATGGTAGAGGTCTGGACCGCAAGAGCCTGAGATTGCATGGAAGGATGTGGTACAACAGCACAGTAAGCCAGTCGTGGAGGTCCCTATGGGTGTGCGGAAACTGAAAACCCATCTTCCCCCAGTCAGCAAGGCAAAACTGGAGGAGATGATTGAGGAAGCGGTTGTGGATGCTTATACAGAAGAGGAACAGGCCGGGGGCTTTCTCGTAATGATTCAGGACCATCTTGCCCTGCCTTTTTCGGTGAACATTCTCGGCGCTGAGGCCGTTGTGGAGAAAGTGGACATGACACGCGATGGCCGGATTGTCGCGATCTGCCGCTGCGGCAACGTCCGGCAGAAAATCGGAATCCTCGATCTGCCATTGCCCACGCCCGCACCAGCAGGTGCGGAGTGGATCACCGCCTATCATCACTGGCACAAGGGGTTTTAGATGAGCGAATACCAGTATTACGATTTCCGGGCGGTAGACCGGGCGCTGACCGAGGCCGAGATAAAAGCGCTTCGGTCCATTTCCACGCGCGCCGTGATCACTTCAACGAGTTTCACGAACCACTATGAGTGGGGAGACCTGAAGGCTGACCCCCTCAAACTGCTGGAAAAGTACTTCGACGCATTTGTTTACGTCGCAAATTGGGGGACACGGGAGTTCTATCTTCGTCTTCCGCAGGAGTTGGCTGACTATGAACAGCTCAGCGCTCTGCTTTCCGGCGAGGCCGCATGCGTGCGAAAAGCCGGCGGACACCTGATTATAGGTTTTGAAACCCAGTTGGAGCAGCAGGATGACTGGGACGACGGCAGCGGCTGGATGGGCTCTCTGCTATCTCTGCGCTCGGACCTGCTGCGGGGCGACCTCCGCTGTCTTTATCTCGGATGGCTCCTTGGCGTGCAGGCTGAGGAATTTGACGAAGACGAACTGGAGCCTCCTGTGCCTGCCGGCTTGGGTGAACTGTCGGCTCCCCTCCATGCGCTGATGGAGTTTTTGGGGATCGACGAGGACCTTGTCGAAGTTGCCGCGTCGGCTTCTGCCCCACGGAGCGCGGATCCAGACCGGAAGGAATTAGCGGAGTGGATTCAAGGTCTGCCCGCGAAAGAAAAGGACGATCTGCTGGCAACCGCAGCATTACAATCCGGTGAAGGTTGGCGAATCGAACTTCTGCGACGCTTTGAGCAACAGGTAGCGCAACAAACCTCGCACACCACTGCCGCGAATCCACGTCGTACCGTCCGTGAACTGCTGGCTGCGGCTCAGGCGCGTACGGAAGAGAAGACCCGGCGACTCGAAGCCAAACGGACAGCGGAAGCGGCGCGGGAGAAAGCCAAGGCGGCGGCCAAGCGGGCGAGCTATCTGGATCAACTGGAGAAGTGCGAAGGAGAAACTTGGGAGCGCATCGCGGCGCACATCCAGAAACGGCAGCCGGGTGAATACGACAAAGCGGTCAGCTTACTGATCGACCTGCATGACCTTGCCATTCGCAAGCAACGTGCTGCGGAATTCCAATCAGCGCTGGAGGAACTCCGCCTGGCTCACGCCGCCAAGGAGAGTTTTCTGCGCCGGCTGGCAAAGGCAGATCTCTGAGGGAACGGCCGGCGTGCCCTCCAACCTGAAGCTGGAGTGGTCCGAGTATGGCCCGCCAGTATGGCTTCCGCGAGGTTCTTCTCGCCAATTTAGTTTTGACTGGCAAGAGGGCTATGGGTGTGGCTTGTTTGGCGATAAGACATGGCAACATGTTTAATTTAATTTGCTTAGTAATATTCCTGCCGATCTGCTAGAGCGTTTTTGATTGAAGTGTAGACAGCACGGTGGAGCCGGAACCTGCGAAGTGCCACGGGGGGAAGGAAGGGCATTGGCGCTAGAATAACTGCCGTTTCCGGCAATGTGCGAGCCCCCGTAGCGAGTGAAAGATCGTAGCCCATGGCGCAACTTGTCCCGATTTTTTCGATCGGGAGCCGTGGGTAATAGGCACGCTACCGCGCCCGAGCCCCGTAGGAGGCGAAAGAAATCGAGATTGGAATTTGCGGCGTAGTCGTCTTCTTCATCGTTTGACGCCAAGGGGTGGAGATGTAAAATCACCGCAACGATTGTTTCTTTCGCCCCTCTGGGGCTAGCGGAATTATGGGGCGGCCTCTCTCCCATAGCTCACGCTATGGGCTACGATCTTTCGCCCGCTACGCGGGCTGGCTGCCCGTGGTGCTTATCCTAGCGCCTATGGGGAGGAAGGGCGGGGCTTTACAGGCTGCGGAAAAACCCTTGGTTCGTGCCATCGGTTCTGCGTGCCCTGCCAGGGCAGAATTCAATAGCCGGGGGCAACGCCCCCGGAAAGCGCCCCCAACGAGTTCCGACCCTGCCAGGGTCGATTTGCGTCGACGTCCGGGCGGTCATGGCTTACGCAGCAAGGGATAATGCGACCCCTGCAGGGTCGGGGATCGAGTTTCACGCGTTCCGGGGGCGTTGCCCCCGGCTATTAACTTGCGCCCCTGCGGGGCTCGAAATCCCTTACGCCTTTTTCCCCAGCCTGTTTAGCCCGGCATGCCGCGCTCCCGACCAAGTCGGCACAAGTTCCGGATGGCGCTACAAGTTGCAATCCGTGTGACGCACTACACTGGGAGAAATGTAAGCACTTTAGCCAAAACCGCTCTAGCGTGAGTCGTTATAAGCATATGTAAGTGTTTGCAAATAAGGAATTTGGTCGCTTATTGACACGGTAGAGGTCTGGGGTTCGAGTCCCCACGGGCCCACCATATTTTTCAATAGATCAGCCACCTGGCTGCGTTCAGCAAAGCTCCAAAAAGCTCCATTTATTCACTCAGGCTTCGACCGCAAAGCTATGGCTACCGCCGACTCTCGTTCGGAGTCCCCCCACAGCCATATGCTGCTTCTGCACGCCTCTCACTATTGCGATAGGATCATTTCGACAACGCGATGTTGCGCCTGCCTCTTCGCTATCGTGGGTGCCTGAGAATGGATTTTAAGTGTGCATCGGCAATTTGCGTGCCGCATGAGTTCCTGCACCACCTTCACATTCTCCCCGTTGCCATCAGCAAAGTGGAAAGACTGTGCCGGAACGTGTGCCAGCCTATGCGCTTCTGAATCCCGGCACGCATTGCCGCAGGGCAGCACGTCAGCAAACACTCCTGCCACGGTAGTGGGGTCATTTGGGTTGATTCGCTAAAACCGTGCATTGATATTACGCGTCTTCCCGCATGTAGGAGTGGCCCTCCGACCAACCGCTGGCCTCAAAAGGAGAACAAGCCGCATTTCCCATTTCAAATTGCCGAAACGTCAATTGCCTAGACAATTGCAGAGGTGTCATGTTCTAAGCTAGCGACAAATTGCAGAGACTTCATAGCAAATAAAGTCCACTTGAGGTACCATGTGCGCCGACGGCCACCCCGGGGGAAAGCGTTTCGCGCATGTGCCCCGAACTGGACAGCGGTCATGGGCCCCATTAAAGATGGAGTGTTAACCACTCTGGGCGCTGTTGACTGTGCTGAAA
>JARLGN010000438.1 GCA_031292775.1 Acidobacteriota bacterium
CAAGGGAGCGCCGGAAGGTTTCGCCGCGTCACGTTTTGCCTTCAGACGAGCGAGCACGATTTTTGGAATCTCAACCATAAAGTGATTGGGCAGGTGGGCAGTCAGGCAGATGGGCAGTGGTAGCATCTCGTTCCACTGCTCGCCTGTCTACTACCCGCTGCCGACCTTCCCACTGGCCTGTGACTACTTCCGCAACACTTGGGCTTTGACCCCCTCACCCGTCCCGCCCCGGCTGATGACGGCGCCGGTTGCGGTCCACCCTCTCCCCCAAAGGGGCGAGGGATATAGATTCAAATTACCTCTCCCCTCGCCCCTTTGGGGGAGAGGGGCTGGGGGTGAGGGGGTCGCAAGGCTTGCCCTCCGGCCCGTCACTAACGCAAGTCACAGACTATTCAATCCGGCCCCCGCCGGTGGCTGGGCTGACTCCTGACTCCCGACTCCTGTCTCCCGTTTTTCTCATTCTGCTTTCGTGGCTTTGAACTTGACCTTGCCTCCCTCAATTGAGACGGTGAACTGCACCTTGTCGCAGCCGAGGGTTTCTTTTACCTGCTTGGTTTTATTCTTGATGAACTCACGGAAGAGGGTGGCGTCAAGGTTGTCAGCGCTCTCCCCCACGCGCCTCTTGGCCTCCCGCATCGCCAGCAGAAGCCGGTTGACACTCTCTGTCTCCGTGTCCGGATCGGAACAGACCACGCTCACGCTGCCATTTTCCACCCGTGATTCCACCGTGAGTTTCTGTGCAGCGGACACATTGCGGCCTTCATCCTTTTCCTGAAGCCTGCGCCGCCAAAGGTTGGAGTTAACAGCGTACTTCTGTGCCAGACTGGTAAAGCGGAAGCGCTGGCTGAAGTTCAACTTGGATTGGTCGCTGGAATATCTCTTGATCAAGTTCTCCACACGGTACAGCGTATCGTGCGGAGGGCGGCTGGAGGCGCCGTTAAAATAGATTTCGTACTCGATCTTGAGACGGCGAAGATCGTCATCAAGCTTGTTGAATTCTTCGTCAACTGTCACAGGAACGCCTCAAGTCTGAACCGGGAGTCGGAATTATACTCCGTATGAAACGAGTTGCGTCAACCGGAAAGTTGACGGCCCTACCCGACTGTGTTGAAATGGCGGACGGACACGGGGATGCGGGACACGGGACTCGGGACTCGGGACAAGGGACTCGGGATACGGGATTCGGGGTTAGGGACTCGGGACACGGGATTCGGGGTTCGGGATTCGGGACTCGGGACACGGGATGCGGGACACGGGTTACGGGATCGGCTCCAACCCATGTGTTCTACGTAACAGGTTTAAGCCAATTCAGAAATCGGAGTTGCGCCCGACCCAACCTGCCCAGTGCGAAGGTGAAATTGAATTTACTCCCCTCGCCCCTTTGGGGGAGAGGGGAACCCGCATTTTCAGCGCGCCGACGCGCGCCATGGCTTTTCCCTCTCCCAGGGGAAAGGGTGGCCGAGGGACGAGGTCGGGTGAGGGGTCTCTGCCTGTCCGGCCCGTTTGAGGGGCAAACACGGTAAAGCCTGGCTTTGCCGGGGATAATTACTCCCGAATCCCGTATCCCGTGTCCCGAATCACGCCCTATGGACATACCCGAGAGTAACCACGAACCCGCCGCCAGCAGCTTACTCCGCCAGATTCCTGCGGTGGATGAGTTATTAAATCGCCCCGCCTTACGCGAGCTTGAGGGAAGGGTGGGCCATCGCCTAGTGGTGGAAGCCACGCGAACGGTTCTTCAGGGCCTGCGCGAGGAAATTTCGCGCGGCAGCCTGAGTCAGGTTTCAGCGGAATGGCTGGAAGCGAAAATCCTTGAAGAAGCGGAAGCGGTGACGGCTTTTTCGCTGCAACCCGTCATCAACGCCACGGGAGTTATTCTGCACACCAACCTGGGCCGCGCACCTCTGGCGCCGGAAGCGCTTGCTCACCTGGTGCAAGCTGCCGCGGGCTATTCCAACCTGGAATATGATTTGGAGCGAGGCGAGCGCGGCCGGCGCGATGTCCACACGGACGGGCTCTTCGGCCGATTGCTGGGCTCGGAGCGGGTGCTGGTGGTCAATAACAACGCGGCCGCCGTCTTTCTTGCCCTGAATACCCTCGCCGAGGGTGCGGAAGTCATCGTGTCGCGCGGTGAGCTGATTGAAATCGGCGGGTCTTTCCGCATTCCCGACGTCTGCGCGAAGAGCGGAGCGGTGCTGCGTGAAGTGGGCACCACGAATCGCACGCGTGCCGGAGACTACGCGGCGGCGATATCCGAACGCACCCGCGTTTTGCTGCGCGTACATCCCAGCAATTTCCGCATTGTGGGTTTTACCGAGCGGCCCACTTTGCCGGAACTGGCGGAATTGGCGCATAAGCATAACCTGCTGCTGATGGAGGATTTGGGCAGCGGCTGCCTGGTGGATCTAACCTCCTGCGGCGTGCGAGATGAACTGCCCGCCGCCATGAGCTTGCAGGCCGGCGCGGACGTGGTGACCTTTAGCGGCGATAAACTGTTGGGAGGACCGCAGGCGGGAATCCTGGTGGGGAAGAGCGAGCCACTGGAGCGCATCCGCCGGAATCCGCTGTTTCGCGCCCTGCGAGTGGATAAGCTGACGATTGCCGCGCTGGAGGCGACCGTCTCACTGTACTTGCAGGGGCGGCTGGATTCCATCCCCGCGCTGCGAATGATGCGCCTGGGCAAGCAGGAAATTGCCTTGCGGGCGGTACGGCTGGCCGGGAGGATTTCCGCCCACACGGGCTTTTCCGCCGTCCTCCGCGATGGAGATTCGGTAATCGGCGGCGGCTCCACTCCCGGACAGACGCTGGAAACTTGCCTGGTGGCGGTCCGGCACAGCCGGCACAGCGCAGCGGAGTTGGAGGAAATGCTGCGCCGGCAGAAACCTGCCATTCTTGGCCGCGTAGAGCAAAACGAATTCATCATTGACCTGCGAACGGTTGGTGAAGACCAGGAAGACAAAATTGCCCAGGCCTTTGAGCGATTGACGATTTGCGATTGAGGATTGTTGCAGGTTACTTCCGCCATGGAATCGGGACGGACTGGCCACGTATGGGACCTTTCGGAGTTGATCGCGGCACGATTTTAAAATGCTTCATCACTAGCTCTATATGCTTGTTTTTGGCGTGGCTTGGATATTCTCTAATCCGTCAGAGGCGACTCCAAGAGCAATTTGACAAACTGCCTTTGGGTATCCCACAAGCTCAAGTTTTGAGGTCTCTTGGGAGGCCCTGGAAGGTGGAACCGTGCGGAATGGAGTTCGGCGCAGTTCGAAACGATGGATGCGTAGAATACTTGTATCGGGATCCGTTCGCACCACTGGTCCCGCAATATTACGCGATAGAGTTTAATCGGGCCGGTCGCACGAGCGACAAAGTCTTATACGCATCGCCCTGAATTAATATGCATGCTATGACCCCACCACTGGAAGTCAGGGAGCAATTAGCGCGGACCTGCGGTTCAAGGTCCGCGGCTCGTCCACAAATAGGTACGAAAAGCCGCGGACCTACAGAACAGGTCGCTACCTTGCTCCCGGCGAGTCGGAAATTGAATCCTGATCCCTCGCATTGGGGGCATTGGCGCTAGAATAACGATTGGCGGTACCCAAAAAGCCCGTGAAACGGGCGTTGTCCTGTAGCCCACGGCGAGCCAGCCGTGGGAAAGAACGTGGCCAAACTGATGCTGAGCCCCGCCAGGGGCGACATCGGATTATCGTGCGACGGGTGCCCTGATGCCGCCTCTGCCGGGGCTGATTAATCTTGTGATTGCCGTTGGCATCCCATGGCTGGCTCGCCATGGGCTACAGGACCTCACCCGCTACGCGGGCTGCATGCCAACGGTGCGTTATTCGAGCGCCTATGCGCGGAAGCAAGCAAGTAGCGCGGACCTGCGGTTCAAGGTCCGCGGCTCGTCCACAAATGGCTACGAAAAGCCGCGGACCTACAGAACAGGTCCGCGCTACCTTGCTAATTTCCCTCGTTGTTGACCGCTTGACGTAACTACAAAGTGTAACTACATGATACTATGCATTATTAGTGGGATGAAAGAATGAAGAAATCAGCTATTTCAAGGAAATCGCGAACTGACTGGAAGCGAGTCGAGGCGATGAAGGATGACAGAATAGATTTTTCCGACACGCCAGAATTGACGCCGAAGATGTTTGCCCGGGCGATCGTCCGGCGGGGTTTGAAGCTTGTGCCCAGGAAGGCACAACTCACCATTCGGCTGGATAGCGACGTTCTGGAATGGTATAAGCAACACGGTCCGGGCTATCAAACCCGCATCAACGCTCTGCTCCGCGCCTATATGCAGGAACATCGGCAAAGGCAGTAGGCGGAAGGCAGTCGGCAGAAAGCAGAAGGCAGCAGTAGGCAGTCGGCAATGAATTGCCTCGTGACTCCCGGTGAACCGGAATTTGAATCCGTATCCCTCGCCCCCTTGGGGGAGAGGGTGGCTCGCAACCGGCGTTTTCATCAGCCGGGGCGAGACGGGTGAGGGGGTCAAGAATTTCGGGGCCTACTGAGACAATGCCAGAGGTTTTCGTCCTCACTTTTGCCTTTTGCATTTTGCGTTTTGACTTGTTTTTGCGGCTTCGACACGATGCGTGCGTCTCGGTAAAGACCCCCTCACCCCCCGCCTTGCGGTCCCCCCTCTCCCCCAAGGGGGCGAGGGAGAATGAATCGTCGGTTTGGCGTCGTATTCGTGGTATTCGTGATTGTGCATAAGCAGAATTGCAATCGCCACGCGGCGCGTCTGCTACTCCGTAGGGAGATCCCCCGGCCCTGCCGGCGAGGCAGCAGGAGTTCGACAGATCCGGGAGTAGGTTTCTTGAGGGATGGTGAGCGTTGGGAAGAGACCCCCTCACCCGTCCCGCCCCGGCTGGTGAAAACGCCGGTTGCGGGCCACCCTCTCCCCCAAGGGGGCGAGGGAGAGTGAATCGTTAATTTTGGTATCGCGTTGGCGTCATCGCTCTGCGGGTTGGTCCCCGACCGTACTTATCCTAGCGCCTATGCGAGGCGGGTGAGGGGGTCATGAAGTTCAGCGACCAGAGACAAAGGGGCAGGCAGTCATCCATCCGTTGATGGCCTTTTGTAATCTTTTCAATCGGCAATCGACAATCGTCAATCGACAATTATGAAAGCACTCTACTTTGATGGCAAACTCACGGTTCGCGACATGCCCAAGCCGCAGCGCGTTTCCGGCGAGGCATTGATCCAGGTCCTGCTGGCGGGCATCTGCGGCACCGACCGGGAGATATTGAAAGGTTATTCGGGTTTCCACGGAATCCCAGGGCATGAGTTCGTGGGGCGCGTGGTGGAATGCGACGACCAGCAATGGCTTGGCCGGCGCGTGGTGGGAGAAATCAATCTTGCCTGCGGGCATTGTGCATGGTGCGCCAGGGGGTTGGGCCGGCACTGTCCGCACCGTACGGTTCTGGGCATCGTGAATCGCCCCGGAGTTTTTGCGGAATATGTAACCCTCCCGGTGGCCAATCTGCACAACGTTCCCGACAACGTTTCTGACTCGGCCGCGACCTTCACCGAACCGGTGGCAGCGGCCTGTGAAATCCTGGAGCAAATGACCATCCCGCCGGGAACCGCAGTGGCCATTATCGGCGACGGACGCCTGGGGCTGCTGGTGGCTCAGGTCCTGAGACATGCCGGAGCGCAGGTTACGCTGATTGGCCGGCATGGTTGGAAATTGGACCTGGCGCGAGCCTGGGGAGTGAAAGTCCTGAGCGAGGCGAATGAACAGCTTCCTTCCAGCAGCTTTCCCGTAACGGTGGAAGCCACGGGATCGCCACGCGGAATCAGCGAGGCCCTGCGCCTGGTGGAGCCGCGCGGTACCCTGGTGATGAAATCCACTTTCCATGGCGCGGCGAATTTTGACGCCACCAAACTGGTGGTGGATGAGGTCACTTTGCTGGGCTCACGGTGTGGCGTCTTTGCGCCGGCCCTCGAACTGCTCCGCCGGGAACAGGTGTTGGTACAACCTTTGATTGCCAAAACGTTTCCATTGGAACTGGGACGGGAAGCTTTTGAGTATTTGGACCGGACTTCCGCACTAAAGGTTCTGCTGGAAGTGGGAAGCCGCTAGTCGATGACGGTAGTAGCTGCTAAACTTCTTTTTCTGTAAAGTTTTCGAGGCGCAGGGGGATGCGTCCTGACTGGGTAGCCCCTGCGGCACATAAATTCCCCCAAGGTAAGAGGGTAAACGGCATGCACGCATCTTCGAATCGAAAGACCGTTCGTTACTACATCCCGATGGCACTTCTCATGACCCTGGTGCTGGGTGTGGGCGCCGCCGAAGGTAAGAAAAGAACACCGCCACCGCCCACCGGCTTGCCCGCGCAGATCAACGCCCTGGCCAAGCAGCTTCCCGGCGTGATGCTCGAAGATTCCGGGCCCATTACCGACCAGATTCAAAAGCTGGTGGTGGATCATATGTCGGAGTGGATGGCAAGCCGCACTCCCACCGACGTGGAAACGCGCCGCGAGCTGGAAAATGTTTTCTCCCTGCTGCAGTATCCCGAGGTGGCAATGCCGGCAGCGTTCGCCTGCCCCTGGAAAGGCCAAATGGTAATTGGCGCCGGATATACCTTGGGCTGGACCGACTTTGACCGTCAGAACGTGGTTGCAGTTTTCGTCAGCAGCGCCGGCAAGAGCCACCTTGCGGCCATCACGAATTTCGTTCCCCGAACGGACCTGCATTATGAAATGCTGCCGCAGCTTGCCTGGGACGACCTGCGGTTTTTCGTTTACGGCAATCGCCTGGGAAAAAGCCAAGAGCGCCTCTCCGTCGCCCTCTGTTCCTTCGACGGACAGAACCTGAAGACGCTATGGGGACGCCGCGACATCTATGACGGCGAGATGGACGTCCTGAAGGACAAAGTCACCATCAAGTACCTCAAAGAGGATGAGTACGTGCAAGCGGTGGAACGAAAGCGGCATCCACCACGCCACCTGGCTACATACCAACTAACGCCTGCCGGGATGCAGTTATTGAGTGACACCGAGGTTCCGTTCTAAAGGGACATTCCGTCCCTGTTGGCCATCGACTCACTTCCCGGTATTGCCCCGATTCATTGGCATTCGTACCTTGTCCCACATTGGCGAGATTCGCCTGTTCACAAAATCCCGTTCAATTTGCCAGAGCTTGCTAGTCGCCCTGTCAGTCCGTATACTCTCTCTGTAATTGTGCCTTCATACGAGGAGGAAACATGGCTTCTATTACACGTCGTGACGCAGGGAAACTCCTATTGGCGGGATGTGCAGGCGCGCTCATGCCTGCCGGGAAACTTCGTGGCGCCACCATGATCAATTCCGTTATTCGCGGAGTGCAGATTGGCGCGCAAAGCTACTCGTTTCGCGATCTTCACACTGTGGACGCCATCGTCAAGGCTTTCCAAACGGTGGGATTAGGCGAATGTGAACTGTCGAGTGGCGGGGAACCCCCGAAGGTAAACGTAGCGCCGTTCGACTATTTCAAAGGAGTCCGGAAGAAGTTCAATGATGCGGGCGTTTTTATCTACGCTTACACGTATGGCTTCCGCAAGGATTTCACCGACGAGGAGATTGAGCGAGGCTTTCAGATCGCCCAAGCGCTGGGGGTAAAATATATAACCTCGTCGGCGAATGTCAGCGTGGCGCCACGCGTCGATAAGTTCGCACAGAAATACAAGATTATGGTGGGCTTCCACGGGCACGACTCCACCAATCCCGATGAGTTCTCCACCCCAGACACTTTCGCGCGCGCCATGAAAGGCGCTTCCCCCTACATTGGCGTCAATCTTGACATTGGCCACTTCGTTGCAGCGGGTGGAGATCCCGTCGCGTACATCCGCGAGCACCACAGCAAGATTGTTTGCCTGCACCTTAAGGATCGAAAGAAGAATCATGGCGATAATCTGCCCTTCGGCGAAGGGGACACGCCCATCGTCGCCGTGCTGCACCTGCTTCGCGATAATCACTGGAAAATTCCGGCCAACATCGAATACGAGTACGGAAAGCCCGGCATGGACACGGTTGCGGAAGTTAAGAAGTGCTTCGAGTACTGCAAGAAGGCGTTGGAAAGCTGAGGACGTCCCTGCGTTTGTAATGCGGCGAGGGCGGGAGAAATAAACCGCCCTCGCCGGCCAATTATCTCAGATGGTTATACGCCTGCGGCACTTGATTTGTTCATCAGGGGTGCAATTTCTCAAATGGAATACTGAAAGGTGTTCGCGTGTCTGTGGTGATGACTTCACCCTGCCACCCGCCGAAAGAATTCTCAGTGGCGTGAAAATGGGCCGTGCGCGCGAGCTTCCACCCAGCGCCCCTGCTGCCGAAGAGAACCACTCGCAGGCCCGCTTTGGTCGCAAGAACCCCTTTCAGCATTCCGGTGGAGGTATCAAATTCGACGTCCTCAACAATGTACCCTCCGGTGAAGTGGTGCGACACCGAAACCAGCGAGGGAACATCCTTGATGGGCTGAGCATGGATTATCGCCACATCCCCCGCGGGCACATCGATTTCAAAATCCTTGTCGAAGCGCCCCAGCCAACGATATTGCCACCATTCCAGGGCCATAAAAAGCTTCCCCGCTTCAAGTCCCAACATCTTGGGTGTGATCCGGTACTTCCGCGTTTCGTTGGTCAGGTTGAAAACGGCCAGCGCGGTCATGGGACCAAAGCCGGTCGGCAATGACAACGACCACAGTGCCGGGTAACCCTGCGGGAACGGGTGCTCGAAGAGATCGAGTGGCCGCGCGGCACGCGGGTATACCGGCAGCAAACGCCGGATCAGTTCCAGGCGTTCGGGATCGACAGTGCGCAGGTCCTCACTCAACATGAAGTGCCCGCCGCTCATTGCCACCACCGTGGCCCGGACGCGGGCCTCCGCCAGCGAACAGCCCTTGGCGATCTGAATCGAATCGGGGTCATTGATGAAAAAGTTGCGATGCTTGTACCAGAGCGCGGCGATTGTACCCATGCCGTGGCGGAAGCCGTCGATGGTGCCGCTCCAATCGCCCGCCTG
>JARLGN010000439.1 GCA_031292775.1 Acidobacteriota bacterium
TTGCTACTCCCGGCTGCCGGTGGCTTTCTTTGACGTTGGCTGGGGATCGGATGTGGCGCGCTGCCGCCAAGAGCTTCCCGGTGCTTTTTTGAACTTACGATTAAGCCCCGTACGCATGTTGCAATGCACTGCTGCCGAAATTCGCCGGGACGCCGAACAATTGCTGGCCGCCGCGGGCGACACGCGGAACGTGGGCCTCTGCTGCATCAATATGGATTACGGCACCCCCGATGAGAATGTTCGCGCCATGTTGGGAGTTGCCGCATCGGGAGGATGAAGTTTTGGGTGAGACTATTTCGGAACGAAAAGAGCATTTCACGCGAAGGCGCAAAGACGCAAGGGGCGCAAAGAGAGCGGAGTAATTATACTGTGCGGGTCTTAGCGCCTTGGCGTCTTTGCGTGAGTTTGTTTGATTTTCACGGCTCAAAATAACACCAGGAAGCGGAGGTTTTCTGATGATACGCGTGCGCAGGGTGGTAACCGTCTTGGGAATACTTCTCGTCATGTTGTCGGTAGCTCAGTTGTCAGCTCAGTCCCAAGGGCATAACGAGGCCGAGCAAAAGGCCGAGGCACTGAAGGATTACATTCGGGCCAATTACACCAAATCCGAATACCTCGCGCCCATGCGCGACGGCGTACGCTTGTTCATTTCCGTCTACGCGCCCAAAGACACCTCCAAGCGTTACCCCATCTGGATGATGCGCACGCCGTACACGGTTGGGCCTTACGGGGCGGACAACTATCGCGACAACCTCGGACCGTCGGAGTTGTTTGCCCGCGATGGTTACATCTTTGCCTATTGCGATGTGCGCGGCCTTGGCAAATCGGAGGGCGAGTTTGTGCACGTTCGCCCCTACATTCCCAACAAGACGGGCCGCCAAGTTGATGAGGCCTCCGACGCCTACGACACCATCGATTTCCTTTTGAAAACCGTCCCCCACAACAACGGCCGCGTGGGCGTTTGGGGAATCTCCTACCCCGGCTTCTATGCCACCATGACGATCTTAAGCGGGCACCCTGCCTTGAAAGCCGCCTCCCCGCAGGCGCCGGTCACCGAATGGTTTCTCGGTGACGACTGGCGGCACAATGGCGCGTTATTTCTGGCGCACGCGTTCAATTTCCTGTCCGCGTTTGGGCGCCCCAAGACGGGGGAAAATGAAGTGCCTGGTCCCGGCTTTGATTTCGGTACACCTGATGGTTACGATTTCTACCTGCGCATGGGGACCCTGGCCAATGCTGACAAGGAATACTTCAAAGGGAAAATCGACTACTGGCAAGAGTTGATCTCGCATGACACCTACTCAAGTTACTGGAAATCGCGCAACCCGCTGCCTTACCTGAAAGACGTTCATGCTGCCGTCATGACGGTGGGCGGATGGTTCGACGCCGAAGACGCCTACGGGGCGATGCACACGGCACAAGCGATGCGCGAACAGAATCCCGGCGCGGTCAGTGTGCAAGTCGAAGGCCCCTGGTTCCACGGCCAATGGAATCGCGACGCGGGTGAGGTCCTGGGAGACGTGCATTTCAATCAGAAGACCGGCGAATACTTTCGCGAGCACATCGAGTTCCCATTCTTCCAACGCTTCCTGAAAGACCAGGGTGAAGCAAAACTTCCTGGCGCTTATGTCTTCGAAACGGGTCGCAACGAATGGCACACGCTTGACCGTTGGCCGCCACCGAATGCCACTCCCACGACGTACTATTTCGAAAGTGGTGGCCGGCTCAGCTCCGCGCCACCTTCCGCCTCCGGGGAAGCGTTTGATGAGTACGTCAGTGATCCCGCCAAGCCCGTGCCGCACATCTCCTGGATCAGCACTTCCATGTCTGGCCCTTACATGACCGGCGACCAGCGCTTTGCCGGCAGGCGCCCTGACGTGTTGGTATATCAAACTGAGCCGTTAACCCAGGATGTGACTTTCGCGGGCCCGTTGAAGGCGTCGCTCTACGTCTCGACCAGCGGCACCGATTCTGATTTCATCGTGAAGCTGATCGACGTATACCCCGGAAATTATCCTGACCCCGATCCCAATCCCACCGGGGCAAAGATGGGCGGCTACCAGCAACTTGTGCGGGGCGAACCTTTCCGTGGGAAATTCCGCAAGAGTTTCGAGCATCCCGTCCCGTTTGCGCCCGGCCAGCCCGACAAAGTGGAATTTCAGCTTCCTGACATTTATCAAACCTTCCGCCCCGGCCATCGCATCATGGTACAAGTGCAAAGTTCGTGGTTCCCATTGGTGGACCGCAATCCGCAGAAGTTCATGAAGATCGATGAGGCGCAGCCCTCCGATTTTCAGAAGGCCACCGAAAGGGTTTACCACTCGGCAAAGTTGCCCTCCAGCATCACGGTACGCGTGCTGCCGGCAGGGGGTGCAAGTAATTAACCCGCAGCTCGGTTGGCAAGGACGGGGCTTTACAGGCTGCGGAAAAACGCCCCCTAGCCCGCATTTCTCACGAGGGCATGCAGAACAGACTTTCGGAGTGCGGCGACTCGTCGCCGCTTTCCCTTGCCGCGACTCGTCGTGGCGCTGGAGTTTCTACATTTCTGACCGGGTTCTCCCTCTCTGACCTTCCGAGACGGCCGCGCCGACCACACATCGGGTATGGGCGTTTGTATTATGGTGGATTGTTGATGGGCGACCGCAAACTCACCCCGTATTTCCGCAAAATTGCTATCGGTTAGGCGAAAATGTCCGAATCAAACGCATAGATGTCCGAATTATTTCCGGGCAATGTGTCACATATTTGTTTGTTTTCATACACATAACGGCTTCGAAGGCATTTTCTTAACATCTTTTTTTGCACTGTCCCCCGCCGGAACTTCCCCAAAGCATTGATAACGCGGCACATCCGGCGAAAGTCGAGGTCTTTCATTGGAAATGAACCCTTAAGCGCTCTACCCCGCCCACGGCGTCTCGAACCCCCAAACCCTAACCCCGAATCCCGAGTCCCGTGTCCCGTATTACGCGGCAAGCAAAAGACCCACACTAGTATGCCACTATTCCTAGGCTTTGTTAACAATATAATGAGCCTAGCTTATACAACCCACAAGACAAGCAAAAACGTCCACGCGAAGAGGCGTGCCCACGCCCCCCATGCGTCTGGAAATACCATGCGCGGCAAGGGGAGGAGAGCCATCCGCCGGCACAGACGCCTGTGCAGGACCAGCGTAATGCCGTATGGCCAGCGCCGCGCAAATCGGGGGTAAGGCCGTTTGACCAATTGAAGAGGAGCGCAGATCCAGACATCCCAGAACCCCGTTTCTCGGGCGTTTGACTGCGCGAGGCACTTCTACGGTTTAGCGCCATGTCAAAGTGAGCGCTCGGATTGGAGTCGAGAGCTATACCTCATAGCTTCGGTTTTCATCGTTTCGAGACAAACTACGGAGGCGATGGGGTCCGGCGCACTGGACGGCAGAGCGATAGTGACACCGGTCGCGGTCGGCTTAACACCCAATGCGGTCTGGCTTGGATCCGCGAGCAGATATGCCTTAGCGATGTTGAATTTAACAGCGGGCAGGTCGAGCCTTCCTAGTGTAGGCCACTGGAAAATGTGGACGTAAAGCCTGTCGGGCTTGGTAGTACAGCGCCACTCGTTACGCGGTTCAAATTGCGGCTTACCGTCTTTATCCACCTTAATCTTGCTAAAGGAGCCGAACTCTTGGCCGAATGGGCTGCGACCGGCCCCGTAAATCGCCTCGCCATTCACCTTCAACCACCTTCCTACTGCGCGGAGGATGTCCTGACTCGGCTGCGGAATTACACCCTCGCCGTCGGGCCCGATATTTAGAAGATAGTTCCCACCTTTGCTGACAATATCGACGAGTTTAAAGGTAATGTCTGCTGGTTCTTTCCAGTTATGGTCGCTCTTCTTGAAGCCCCAAGTGTCGTTGAGCGTGGCGGGCGTTTCCCATGCCCCGGCGCGGGACAGATTCGGAATACTGTTGTCGCCTTCCGAGTCGTAGTCGCTCTGGAACTTGCCACCGAGACGCCCGCTGATGAGGCAGTTCGGCTGTAACTCACGCACGAGCTTCTCCAACCTGGTCGCGCGCTCGACGTTCATAACTCCGAGTGGTGTGTCAAACCAGATAACCGCGATGGGGCCGTAGTTGCTCAGTAGTTCCCGAATTTGTGGAATGACCTTGGTATTGAAATAGGTGTCGAAATCGCCGTTTTGTTTTGGGTCCCATTGTGGTACGGCATAGACCGGATCGTTCTCGTGCGGCCCCTTCCAGATGGCGCCCCCCGGCGCGTGCCAATCTTGAGCTTGCGAATAATAGAAACCAAGTCTGATATTGCGCCTGGCACACGCCGCAGCCAGTTCCTTCATCGGGTCGCGTTTGAATGGTGTCGCATCCACGATGTTGAACTGGTCAACCTTCGACCCAAACATCGCGAAGCCGTCATGGTGCTTCGAGGTGATGATGAGATACTTCATGCCCGCGTCTTGCGCCAGTTGCACCCACGCCTCGGCGTCAAACTTGACAGGGTTGAAGTGCGCGGCGAGATGCTCATAGTCTGCCAGCGGGATACGGGCCTTGTACATGATCCACTCGCCAATGCCATCGTAAAGTTTCCCCTTCCACTCGCCCGCAAGCAGTGAGTAGGGCCCCCAGTGAATGAACATCCCGAAGCGCGCCTCGCGCCACCAGCTGATGCGCTGCTCGTGGGTGGGACCGAAGAGGTCCGCGCCCAGGAGACGATCCTTTTCATCAACCCCCGCTCTAGCCGTAACCGCTCCTGCCATCAACGACGCGCCGCCGAACAAAATTAGTTTCAAACAGTCTCGTCGGGACTCCGGCATCTGTATCACTCCTCTGCGGGCACACGCGCATGGCATAATGGGACTCCGCTACCTAATCGAAGCGTCGTTCCTGACGATGAACCATCTTTGAGCATCTCGCCCCAGGTATTCCATTTGCGCTATGGAGGATTGGGAGCGTCCAGTCAGCGCCTGGGTCAGCGCAAGTTCGGTGGCGCTGTTGTCGATCAAAAAAGTACCATTTCCTACCGGACGGATTCTCCACGAAGCGTGGGCTTTCTGGGGATCGGAAGTCCCAGCGAGAGGCGTGGCCCGGCCATCCTCCGCGTCGTTTCCTAGAATGCCTTGCGGATCTCCGATCGAAAGAGCTTAGAGGCCACCGTCTTTGCATATGATCTGCCACCCCGCGGCATCCTCCTTCGACTCGGCCGGAACGGCTGTCAAGGCGCCCTTTCGGATCACAAGCAGGGTAGCGCAGACTTACGCGCAGTTTGCGTTAGTCTGCGGCTTTTCGTTCTTTCGCATTGACAAATATGTGAACGCTCATCGCATTCAGATCCGCGGAGTAGTGCAGAAGACGCACAACGCGATACCCCGCTATGGGCCGTCGACGCCTACGAGCCGGACTTTTCAACTTCTAGTTACTTCCGCACCGCAGCCTGGAGTGCAAAACACTTCAAAGCGAGGGCTTTTCTGGACTCCTTATAGATATCCCACTCACCTCTGGTGATGTTCTGTGACATCTCGGACGTCACCAGCGCCAACGAATCGAAAGCTTCTTTGGTTTCCTTGCTGCACACTGTCGCCACGAGCAATCGGGCCTCATCAAACTTTGTGGACACGTCAAACCATCTCCTGGAACTCTTATTTCTCGCTTCACTCAAAGCCAGGTTATCTGGTTCCTCCTTGTGCGCGAATACGCTTCCGTATGACGTTAGCGTGTCATCGAGCGAGGCGAACGCCCTCGCCGCCGAGAACAGCACGTCCCGCTTCATTTCCCAGCGTTTCTGCCGGTCCCACACATCACTTGAGATCTCCGCTTCGATTCCCTTCGCCGCCTGAGTGACGGCCGCCACCTGTGGTACGAGTTTGTCAATGTCCTCGTGCGTCGCGAGGTTTTCGCCTTTTTTCTTGAGGTAGCCGCCGAAGTAATAGCCCAAACAGCCACTAATGAGCACTATGAGTCCACCTGTCATGAGCAGTTCCATATGCCAAGCATTCTACGCCAATTTATCCACAGTTGTTCGTATTGCCAATTGCGGGAATCCGGGCACGATATTTCCTATTTCCTGCGGCCATCCTTCAGGGTTCTGAGCTTCACGCGTCGTCGTCCCTTGCCTCCCCGGCACCGGGTCACGGCCCCCGCTCGCGGGTGGGGACACCCGCGCTACAAACGAGGGATTACCCAGTAAGATATAATGGACGCGGGTCGATAGCCGGGAGGTGGTTATGGTGTGGAAATGGTCAGGAACCACTTCTCTTTCGGAGGAGATTCAATGATGAACCGGCGCAACTTCCTTTCATCGGCTGCGGCTGCTGCAAGTACGGTAGTGGCCAGGCCGCTTTGGGGAACAGGAACTTCCAAGTTGTCACACCAAGAGCGGGTCGATCGCGCGCTGCGCGGCCAGGAGGTGGATCGTCCGCCTTTCACCTTCTATCATCATTACAAGCGGCCCACGGCGCAGCAGGAAGCAGACGAGCATCTGGCCTTTCACCGCGCCTATAACACTGACATCGTGAAGGTGATGAACGATTTCGACTACCCCAAGTCAACCACCGATAAGTGGTATGAACTGAAGCCGGTCGATTCGCCCTATCCCGGTCAACTCGCCACCCTCCAGCGTGTGCGCGACGGTCTCGACGGCGACGCCTACTTCATCGATACGCTCTATGGTCCTTACATGACGGCGATGATTCTCTACCAATCGCAGGCCCGATTTGCCAGCCTGCCCAAATCCGACGAGGCCAAAGACGAGCAGATCAAAAGCCTACGCGAGTTCCAGCAGCAGAATCCCGAGGGATGGCATCGGGCGCTCGAAGCCATAACGCAGTCCACCCTCAATCACATTCGACATGCCAAAGCGATCGGGGCGTCGGGCACGCTGGTGAGCGTCTTCAATGCCGAAAGCAAATTTGGTTCGGTCGAGGACTATCAAAAATACACTCGCCCCTACGACCAGCGCGTGTTCCAGGCGTTGGCTGACACCCCCTTAACCGTTCTCCACCTCCACTATCTCGAACGGGCGTACATAGACCTTTTCAAGGACTTCCGCGCTCCCATCATTCAGCACTCGGTGAAAACCAGTGGAATCTCGATCGCCGAAATGCGCCAACACTACACGCAGCCAATTCTGGGAGGCGTGGACGAGATCGATTTCCGGAAACTCACCGCGGCAGATATCGGCCGGCAGTGGACCGCAGCGCGGGAGCAGGCCGGCGCCAAGTACATTGCGGCTCCGGGATGCTCGGTTCCCGACGATTCCACCCCGGCGGAGCTGGCACACTTCCCGCAGGCCATGGGAATTTAGAAGTTAATCACCGGCCGGCGGCTGGCTCGCGCAGGGTGAAACCCTGCGAGCGAGAGAAAGGGTGTCAAGCGAGAGAAAGGATGTCAGGTACCATTTCTTTCCTAAATAGCCAATATTGCAGGAGCGGGTGCAGAGCGAGTGCGGATGCCGAAAAGAGAAAACCTCCCGGGGAGGATGGTGCGGACGGCGGGCTGGCGCGGAGTCAAATGTTGCGTTTTGGGATAATTGGGATGACAAACGGAAAGGGTCAGAGACGCTAATCGCAGAGCTGTGCTCACTCTGATGCGCCAGGCCGCCGGAAGTGACCCCTCATCCGTCCCGCGACGGCTGGTGAGTGCGCCCGTCGCGGTCCACCTTCTCCCCTCGGAGAAGGCTAGACCCATCGCGCACGCGTGCGAAAAGAAATTTTCCCTCTCCGCAGGGGAGAGGGGGGACCGCAAGGCGGTGGGTGAGGGGTCACTTCCTCGCATTCACCACCGACTCAAATCACATTGACCATAAACGCCCGAACCGTAGAAATGCAACCCCTAACGCCCCTGAATTCCGCTTCGAGGAGGTTACCGTGCTGCTTGCGATCGCCTGGTTGTGTCGTCGCCAAACCACCGAAAGGCGAGCCACGGCAGGGATAGCTGTCTGCGTATCAGGTTGGAACAGCTCGGAAGGGATGGCGTGGGGAACGGCCTTTCCACCCGCTGGGGACGGAGTCCGCGCCAGGGTAATTTGAGGCTCCGAAAATGCAGAAACTCCAGTGCCGCGACGAGTCGCCGCTCTCCGAAATCCGGATCGGTGGGGCGCACAAGCTGTTCGCGGGGGGCGGTCCGCGCCACACCCTACATCTGAAATCAGGACAGCACCGATTTTCCGCCGAAGTCCGCACTTGCTACACGGCGGCTCTCTGGCGATTGCCAAAGTAATAGAAGACTACTCCCAATAAGACGAGGGTAAGTCCGAGGGTAAAGGTATTAATCGGGCCGATTCGTTCCGCGTGATTTCGTGCGCAGGAGAAAGCAATAAGGGCAGCAGGCGGGATGCTTAACAATATGACGCCTGCGTGACCACCTTTTATGCGGAAGGGACGCGCGAGATCCGGCTCCTTGATGCGGAGAGCGATGAGTGCAGCAAATTCCAGAAGGATGCTGAGGCCAGTCATAAGGACATCCAGCATCACGGTTGCTTCAAATCCCATAACCGTTGCCAATGCCCAGAATGTGGCGCAAACGCCGATGGCAACCCACGGCGCACCGCGGCGATTCTCCCTGGCAAATACCTTGGGAAGAAAACCATCGCGAGCCATGGCGTAGGGAAGGCGGGAGAGCGACATCACCAGCGTGTTGAACGTACTCAGCGCAGCCACCACGCCCGCCGCGGTTATGAGGAAGGCAAGTTTCTGCCCACCCAAAAGCCCCCCAAAGGTTACCCAGGATCCCGTTTCCCAATTTGATGCTGGGATTCCCGCATGCGCCACCGCGGCGATGGGTACGATATAAGTCAAAACGACGACCACAACCGAAATGGTCATCGCGCGAGTGTAGTTGTGCCGCGCATCCTTCACGTCACCTGCGATCATTGAAGCGTTATCCCAGCCCATGTAATTCCACATGGCGATAAGAACGCCGCCCAATAAATCCGGCTTGGTGATGGTCATTTGTGCCGCGCCCGGATGTGAGGACGAGAAACCGTACCACACGAGAATCCCAAAAGGTGCAAGCAGCGCCAAAACAAAGATGATGGATTCCTGCCCCACGAAACTGGTTCCGAGCAGATTCATGGCGACACAGATCACAATCATCAGTGCCCCCATAACGAATGGGATGAACCCTTTCCCCAGCGAAGGCACCAGATGGGCCAGATAGGTGGAGAAAAGAATCGGATAGATCGCCATATCAAAAATACTGCCCATGAAGGTAAGCCAGGATTCCTGAAAACCCCAGAATGGCCCCAGTGCACGGTTTACCCACACATAAAATCCCCCGGTTACGGGAAGCGCTGACGCAAGCTCGCTAATCATCAGCGTCGTGGGTATTGCCCAAAGAACAGGCGTGATGCAAAGGATCAGGATTGCCCAGGCATATCCATTGTTTCCCACGATCTCTTCCAGGCCAAATGGCCCGCCCGCGACCATGGAATAGGTTGCAGTAACCAGCGCGAGCAATCCTATCTTCCGGGCCTGCTTCAATTTTTCCCTTTCACTCCATTGGAGTCGAAACGCCGTGGCTATTTATAAACCATTTTGAGTGGTTCGTCAGTTGTTTGGCTGGTGAAAGATCTTTCGCAGCCTGTGGGGGATAAACCTTGAACCTGAAACCAGGCACCAAAAGCCTGGTGCGGAGGGCGGGAATCGAACCCGCACAGTCCTTGCGGACCGAGGGATTTTAAGTCCCTTGCGTCTACCAGTTCCGCCACCCCCGCACGATGAAAAGAAGGGAGTTAATTGACAGGCTTACTGACATCCTGTCCGTGGATAGCCTCGACCATGGCCAAACTATGGCCGGACTGATTCTCCGCCATCCTCGCCTTCGCGTCAAGGAGCTTCGCAGCCTCCGCGAGGTCGGCCTCGTCAGTGATGTCATAGCGCTTGAACACGGCTGCCGTCTTGTGCCCGGAAATCCGCATGGCCACAGACTCCGCGACGCCAAGGCGGCGGAGGTTGCGCACGCCAGTCCTGCGCAGGTCATGAAGTAGCAGCCCCGGGCACCCTGCGGCCTCAGTTACCTTTGTCCACGTTACCCGGAAATCTTTCACAGGGCGACCGTCCGGCCAAGTGAAGACGAAGTCGTCCTCGCCCTTTCCGGCAACGCAGGCGGAGAGAAGGGCATAGACATTCTCCGTCATCACGACGACGCGGCCGCAATGGTTCTTGGAATCAAAGAGGCGGATGGTTCTGGCTGCGAGGTCCACCTGCCTGCATTTCAGGCTGAGGAGCTCGCCCCTGCGCCAGCCGTAGGTATAGGCGACCTCGAACAGCGACCTGAGCCACAGCCCCACCCTGTGGCACTCCTCGGCCAGCTTCGTGTACTGGTTGTCGCGGAGGAAGCCCTTGCGGGCATTGTTCTCGACCAGCATTGGGAACCATGGGATGGTCCGGACCAAGTTCGACTTTCTCGCCAGGTTGAAGGCCGCACGCAGCAGTGCCAGTTCGCGGTTAACCGTCGCAGGGGACGCTCCCTCCGCTCTCCGCTGCTCAACATATTTGCTGAGGTTAGGTGTGCAAAGGCTCGCGGCCTTCAGGTGGCCGAGCGCCGGCTGGAGGTGGAGCTTCCACCGTCTCTCCACATGGACGGCGTCCCGTAGGGCATTTGCCCGGTCGTAGCTCAGCTTGGCATCCACAAGCTCAGTCACCGTTACCCGTGAGGCTTTGGGGCTGTAGGTCCCGAGGCTCGCCTCCGCAATTTTGTCCCGGAGGCAATCCTGCGCCTTTCGCTTGTTGTCGGTTCCTGTTGACTCCCGGAAGCGTTGCCCGTTCCGGTGGAACTGCACCCACCAGATTTTGCTTCCCGGCTGTTGATACAGGCAACCCGTTCCTCTTGGTCTTTTTGCCATTCCATTTTTCCTGACTACAATGTACACGGCCCGAGCCGTAGAAGAAAAGTCAAATATGGCCTATGACTATGGCCTATGCAGAACTCGCCCGGAAGTCCGTCGCTGCGGGCACCGTGTATCTCTCCAGGTAATCGTCCAAGTGCTTTACCCGGAACCTCAGGGCGGATGTGTTGTCACCATCGCTGATGTATGCCATCTTGCCTTCGTGGACCAGATTCCTAAGCTTCCAGGGAGAAACCGCCAGATAGGCTGCGGCCGATTTCGTCTTCAAAACTTTGTTTTCCATTTGTAATTCCCCCCGTTCATCTATGTAATACTCAATCCTGAACAAAACTTTCAGACGAACCCCAAAAGGGGTCTCCGGTAGCTCAGTTTTTACGAAGAAATTGGGAAGTTCAGTTCAAAGGACTGACGAATTCAGGGTGGATTCGGAATAATGCCGATTCTTAATTTATTGAAAAATAAGGAAGAACGAACTTTGATACGGATTCTGGGTCAAGGCGGTCAGGATTCCGAAATCAATCCGGTCGGCGATACACGTTTCAATCTGGCCATTTTTGCTTAGTTGCCAGTTCGCCTGGCACGATTCCCCGCCCGAGATACACTCCCCCAGATACCAATACTGGAATTCTGGCAGATTTATTCCAAGAAACCCGGGAAACTTCGAAAATCTTCTCGAGCAGCCGCCCATAAGGCATCGCTCTCCATAAAAGAACCTTTTTCTTTCCTCCAAGCCGTTAACTTGTCCCAAGAACCAGTAGTACGTCCCTATAGGGGTATGGTTCGCCGTCCCCGGATGAAAGCTAGGAGGATCGCAGAGATGGGAAGCCCGATACCAAATGATTTAACGACCGGGGAAGGCATCGTCAGGTTAAGCGGAATAGGACTCCGCCCGGACGTGGCAGGAGAAGAAAATGGGGCAACCGCAACCCCTGTGGGAGTGGGACGAGCGGAAGCGGCCAGTGTTCGCCTCATTACCACTGTGATTCAGACGGACTGCCTTGCGGGGCTTGACGGTCTGGAGAAAGGCTCAGTCGCTGCAATCGTTACGTCGCCGCCCTATAATATCGGGAAACAATATCAGGGGTCTGATGACAACAAAGATGACTATCAAAGCTGGATGCGCTCGGTTTTTGTCGCTTGCAAGCGAGCCTTGGCCGACAACGGGCACTTCTTCCTCCAGGTGGGGGGCATTCCAAGCCGCCCCCTAATTCCGTGGGAAGTCATTACGCAAGCCCTCAGCGCCGGGTTTGTCCTGCAGAATCAGATTGTGTGGGTCAAAAGCGTGGCAATTAGGGAAAAGACTTACGGGCATTTCAAGCCTATAAACAGCAAGCGGTTTATGAACCAGACCCATGAGTTCATCTTCCACTTGACCAACAAGGGAGAAACTTCAATCAACCGGCTGGCGGTGGGCGTCCCCTTCACTGACGAATCCAACATCAAGCGATTTGGGCATGAGAATAATCGACGGTGCCGGGGGAATACCTGGTTCATCCCCTATGAGACGATAACCTCAAAGAAGAAGGGCTACAACCACCCGGCCGCCTTTCCCGTAGCCTTGCCCGAGATGTGCATCAAATTGGCGGGAATCCCCCAAGGTTCTCTGGTTGTGGACCCATACGTCGGCACCGGAACTACGTTGGTAGCCTGCAAAAGACTCCAAATGAACGGCATCGGATTTGATATTTCCCCCGAATACTGCAAGATGGCAGAAGAGCGTTTGATCGGTTTAGAACCGGCCACAGAACCAGCGATCCTTGTTGCCACGCTAACCCGTACCGCCCTCGGCGACACCGCTTCAATGATCCCGCCGAAGCAAGCAACGCCCCAGGCTTTCCTGGCGAACCCCGAAACCGAGATTCGGTTTTCCGGTTCGCCTTACCTGCGTAGGGTACCACCCACCTTCAGGTACGCCAATACTTGCCCGTGCTTGGAAGACGTCCCACTTGATCTCGGCGACCATCTTGACGGCTTCGGGTTGATTTCCATCTTGCGAGAGACCAGATGCGGAGTAGTTGACCCACGGCCGTTCGACGATCAGTGGGCCAGGATCGTCCACAATCTCTGTGAGGCACGCGGAATACCGTTCAGATATGGACATATGGGGGACCGAGAACGGTTCCCGTCAAAGCTTCTGGGTAGCGTGGAGCGCGAGGACATCCCGGCGTTCTTTACTGGAACGCAGCCGGAAGGCAGATCGGCCGGACCCTTTCGGTTATCCGGATCGTTCGCTAGCGACATGGGCATGAGAACCTCGTGCCCAGCGGGTGTCGTATCGCTATTCTCGGAGACGGGGAAGTCCGAGTCCGGGAGTGGGCTGCCGAGGCCTGAGCAGGCGGCAAATTAGTTTCGTCGCCAGTGTGCAGCGAAAACGGCGCGATCAAGATGGAACCGTTCAACGGTCCGCGGAATAGAGCAAGGGCGAGGCGGTGGCTTGATGGGTACTGAGGACGCTGAACCGCCATCTGGACTGGGGATGCTCGCCGCAACCGCGTCAAGGCCAGCTTGCGCGGACGCGCTATCGTAACCGGCGCAAGAAGCGGCTGAGAACCGAAGCAAAGTATCTTGGCTCTTGCGGTTCGGCGCGGAGAGTCGCCGATGCACGGGGGATCTGCGGACTGAAGTATGTCAGCCTCGCCGCCCACCAAAGACAAACCTGAATCAAGCTGATGACTGGCATCCCGGGTCAGCTACCCTCTGCACGATCCGACAAAGGACTCCAGTCCATGAACGGGATCGTTGATATGGTTCCTTTCGCCATTTCCCAGAGCTTTTCGTCCGGCTCAATACATGTGGCCGCCCAAATCCCCGAGGAACCGGTGAGGACCGGCAGCGCCACCGGAAAGCGGATTGAAAGCGTTGTGGTCGACGCACTATCGGGAAACTGGTTCGGCAATTGGCTGAAGAGAGACTCTTCGAGAGATTCTGCAATCCTTTGGCGTGCCATCCCCGCATATTCAGGGTTCAACTCCAGCCCAATGAACTGGCGATTATGCTGCACCGCAACTACTCCTGTTGTCCCCGAGCCGCAGAATGGGTCAAGCACGACGTCTCCCGGTCTGCTCCCTGCCAGGATGCACGGTTCAACCAGCTTCTGCGGGAAGACGGCGAAGTGAGCACCTTTATAATGCTGCACGGCTACGCTCCACACCGTTCGCTTGTTGCGGGTCTCCGAGATGGAGACAAAACTCTCCTGTCCTGTGCCCTTTTGACCGTTGCGCTTGCCGCCATAGCGGATGCGGCCAGTCCCGGCACGTTTGTCACTTGCCCATATCGCCGGTTCGGCGACGGCTCCGGAATCATAAAAATATTTTGCACTCTTGGTCAGCAGGAATACCTGTTCGTGGCACCGGGTGGGGCGTGTCTTCACTGACTCCGGCATCGGGTTCGGCTTGTACCAGATTATCTCGGAGCGCAGCCACCAGCCGTCCCCACGCAGGGCGAGTGCGAGCTGCCATGGGATGCCCACCAACTCTCCCGATTTGCAATTTTCCGGAACTGCCTTCGATGCGTAACTGTCCCCGATGTTCAGCCACAGCGTGCCGTCCGGTCGCAGGACCCTCCGGACCTCACGAAACACCTCGACCATCTTTTCGACGTATCCAGTCGGGGTCGCCTCGTGACCGAGTTGGCCGTTGACGCCATAATCACGAAGGTTCCAGTAAGGAGGCGAAGTAACCACACACTGGACCGAATCTGACAGCATTGCTCCAAGCAGGTGCAGGCAATCCCCGACCCGCACCTCGAAAGTTGCTGCGACGGATTGTGGGCTGACGATTACCGGAGGGGCACTCCGCTCCAACTTTTGTAATTCCATCATGGGCTCCCGAATTGAAATTGTCAGGAAAGACATGCGACTCACCGGGCGATTGCGATACCGGCGGCGATGTGAGATAGCCGGGCGCCTGCCTGGAGGTGGTGCGATCAGCACCTGACAATGTTCAATACCGGTTTCTCAAAGAAAAATGGGTCGGGCGGAGATCCCATTGGCGGTGCAGTGGTGGGGCGGAAGATCGAAACCGGTCATAGACGGAAAACTCAGCGGTCCGAGGTTCCGCTGGTGTGCATTCCAGGGCAACGCGGCAAGATCCCAAGATGAGACCGGACACTTATTCCAATGCCGTCACTTTTTGCCAGCTGGCCGTTCCCTGGCGCGATGTCCTGATTGAGATACACTGCCTCAGTTACTTCAATACTCGATTCCGGCAAATCCCTTTCGGGAATATCCGAGAGCTTTGCAAGTTTTTCGGGCAGCCCAACGGGAACTCGGGAGCCATGGGCAGGGACCCGACCATCCCTACCCTGGCCAAGCTGCCCCACTTGGCATGGTTCCCACCAAATCAGACTGTCTGGCCAACCACACGGTCGGGTTTCTTGTTTTCAGTGGTTTGGGTGACTCAGCCCAGCGCCGCGAGCAACCGGACTCCCAAAATCAAGGTCATGGTGCGGACAAGGGCAAACCTTTCCCGGACTAAGCTACCTGGAGTTGCGCCACCCCCCCCGAGGCCTACTGCCCGACCGATCCGCTCTTCCGGATCTCTCCAGCGCAATGGTGAGCGCTGCATGCCTGTTGTTCCCATCCTTTGAGATCGGCCCCTTACTTTTCAGTGGCTTATGGAAAGAATAGGAGAGTGCCGATTTTTTTCATTTTCTATGCCGGGCGCGGAGTATTTATCAGCACGGACTGTGCTCGACCTTCCAGGGTAGGGCACGTGGGATGGCGATCAGCAATGTCCCGCTCTCCCGAACAAGACATTGCGGTTCCAAAGCAACTGTCCTGTTGCCTTTCCGAACTCGACAACTCAAGGAGAACGCCATGATGGATAAAATTCCTGCATATGACATGCCCGGGCTTCAAACTAGCGCAGAATCTGCACGAGTTCAGGGCGGATATGAGTCTCTCGATGTAAAGAGCACTAAGATGACCTATGAAGAACTAAATGGGGTCTTGGAAAAGCTCGCCACTACTGTTGTTCAGACCCTCGACCAGATGGTTCCCTACTTGGCGAAAATGCAATCGCTGCTGAGCCAGCGTGGTGCGGACAGGAGGAAGGTTCTGCAACAGGCGGGGCTACCCGGCTGGACGCACTGGGCGAAGGCTTATGCCAGCAAGCTGGACCGCTCCCTGCGAACCATCCAGGACCGCATAAAGCAGTTCCGGGGGCAGCAGGCAGGCGGGACCACTGGCAAAACCAAAAGCGGCAGCACGGGCGAGCGCCTCAAGCTGGACAGCCGCCAGCAGGCTGCGCTGGTAAAGGCGCAAGTAGCGGCGAACGACCTCGTCGCCGCATTAAAAAGCGGCGCAGACTGGCAGACGCCACTCGCTGAATACCAGAAGGTCGCCGTCGCTCCGGCAAGGCTGGACACATTCATGAATGCGCTTAGCCCGGAACCCGATTGGAAAAGCATCTTGAAGCAATTGGTAGATATGCTGGAGGAATGCGGCGGCGAGTTGCCCGTTCCGGTCAGGAACGCACTGCGTGCTGCGCAGAAGCTACTCGATGGCAAGGCCGACCAGCAGCAGGTGACTTCCGGAAAAGGGAAGGCTGGTGTCAAAGAGCAGAGCTGTGGGCAGAAGCCCAGAAACGACAGCACATGCTGCGTCGTCCCCCGGGAAGAAATGCCGAGCGGGGGTGCCCAGAAACTTTCCGTGTTGGTTAGGGGCACAGCATGTCCGACTGTTCCGGACCCTAAAGTAGAGTGTGGGCACGGAACGTTGGGCGCCGTATCCGTTCAGGGCTCCACTCCGGTGGCAGCAGTAATGGATGGCACCCCGCCCGAACAGACATCTGCTGAATATCAGAGTCGGAAGGCCGGGCAACAAAAGGAGTCCTGGCCGGGGAAGAAGCATGCCGAGCTAGCGGCCCAGGCAGCCAAGCCGGCCACCCCCCAGCCTGCCGCAACGCCAGCCCCGGAGCAAGGAACTAAGAAGAAAGCTCGGAAGGCGCCGGAGTCAGTTAAAACCAAAGTATGTCCTCCTGCCCTTAGCCCTGAGGAGGAAGAGCGCAAACAGGAAACGTCGGTTGCCGCCTCCAATTACCCTGGCCGCAGGCAAGGAGACTTTGTCCTTAATGAGAACCGCAAATATGAATATGACCCTGAGCTGGAGATGGCTGAAGCCGATGAAATCCAAGAAACCCAGCCCGGCAGTGAGCCGGTGCCTCCCAGGGAGCCGATGGCGAGCATCGAAAAATCGTATCGGGTGAAGCCCCGTAGCAAACCGGGATTCAAGACGGACTATTTGATTATCTGCGGCGGAGACAAGCAGCCATACGATGTATTCGACACCGAATGCGAAGCCAAAACGGTCTGCGAGAGTCTGAACAGTGGACTTGTGGGCAACATCGTGTCTCAGCACACTAACGCTCTATCAGCTGCACAGGCGGCGTAATGGACCGCTGCCCCGAAAGTGGGTCAGCGATGGCCCGCCCCTGGCGCAGAGAGTCTGGGCGAACGAAGACACCTGGATCGTCCGCCGGCAACATGGGCACGAGAACCTGAGGCCCTTGCGGGTTACATCGTTTTTGTCGGAAACGAGGAAGTCCGGGCGCAGGAGGGTGGCCCAGGCCTGAGCAGGCGGGGGGGATAATTGCTGCTGGGATGTTGCGCAAACGGCTCGGCAGGCAGGAATTGCTCAAAAGCGAGCGGAAGGGGTCAGTGGCACGGCGGCTGCCGCTTGAGGGGCATTGAGGAAGTCCGAGGGGGATGATCGCAGTATCCAACTTCGCACTGCATTCCCTGGCACAACGCCTCGCCCGAGATACACGGCCTCAGTTACTTCAATACTCGATTCCGGCAAGTTCCGCCCAAAAACCTCTTGGGACGCCCACTGAACAAACATGTTGCGCTTGAAGCTGCAAGCAGCCGTGAGCCCTAATCTCGGTCTTGATGGTCAACATCGTCTGCTCCAGGTCGTCTCTGCCGCAGCAAGGGCATTCGCAAACTTCGGCGAGCCGCCAAGCGCCGGAGGGGTACCGCTCTTCTTTTTGCTGACCAATACTTCATTCGTTGTGTAAAATTCCACGCGACGTTAGCGTCACCACTTGCGGGTTTCCCCTCGTTCGGCAGCGTTCGGTCGAACTAGGATCCGAGCATGACATTGGGGATTTCAGCAATGGGGAGGAGCGGCTACTCTTAAAAGGTCCAGGCACGTGAGCCCCCTTCGCTGGAGTTGTGGGCGTTGATCTGGGCCTTGCCTGGGCGGGATTCGATACCGTGTGGCAAGTTGAAGTGGTGCCACAAATCGCGATGCTCATCGGCGCCTTGGTGCAGCGGAGCGAATTCCTTCTTTAGGCGAGGGGAGCTCAGTCGGTGCTGCCCGGTCAGCGGCGTAATGGCAGCGGGGGCATTGATGCCGGGATGCGGGGCGGATCCGAGCCAGGGATCCACCCGAGCCCCGATCGGGGCGATGGTCCTGGACCGGGGTGTCTGGAAAACGGAGGCTGCATGGTCGATACAGCACGGGGGAGGCCCGGACCCGCGGACCAAGGTCCGGGAGTCGAGATCGCCCGCGACAGCGGAAGGGATCAGTGTGCCCACGCCATGGGCGACGCCGAGCTGTGCGCGTACATCGCGGGAGCCCTTTCGCCGGTGAAGAGGATCCTGCGGGACATCCTCCCCTACCTCGCCGAGGCGCGGAGGCGGTTCGCGCAACCGGGGCGGCGGGTCCCGGTTCCGGGAAGACCGACCTGGGGAGAATGGGTCAGGCAGAGCCTTGGGATCAGCGACCGCCACGCCCGGCGGCTGCTGGCGGAGGTACGCGAGCCGCAGGGCGGCAGCGGGGATCCAAGACAGGTCAAGCTTGATGGTCACCAGCAAGCTACGCTCGCTAAGGCGCATGTGGCTGCGAACAACCTTGCGACCGCGCTGAAGAGCGGGGGAGATTGGCACCCAGCGCTGGCAGACTTCGAAATGATCGCCGTCGCCCCGGCGAGGTTGGAAACATACTTGAGCGCCCTGGAGCGCGAGACCGATTGGAAGACTGTCCTGGTCAAGCTGGTATTTGCGCTGGAGCAGTGCGGCGACAGGCTGCCGGTCCCGGCCAAGGACGCCGTGAATGCTGCCAAAGAGGTGTTGGGGGGCAAGGCCGACCAGCAGCAATTGCCTTCCGAAAAACCGAAGGCTACCTGGGCGACAAAATCGCAGGGGCGAACAGCAGACAATAAGGAGAACACCCCCCCATGCGCTTTCCCCACCATCTCTTATCCTGGTGGCAAAGCACGACTGGCTCCTGCTCTGGTCAGCTTCATGCCTCCGCAAGGACGGTCGTACGTGGAGCCATTCGCAGGGCGAGGAAATGTCTTCTGGGCTGCCGCCTCCAGCCAACTTGGTTTCCAGCGATGGGCACTGAACGATATCCGCACGGCCCCCTTCTTCGAGGCCGTGCGGGACATCGGCGACACGATGGAGGTGCCCGTGAAGTCCCGTGAGGAGTACAGCCGGCAGCGGGAAGCCTTCGAGCAGGGTGACCCCAAGGCAATCCTGTTGGAGCCATATTTTACGTTCGATGGAGATGGGTATGGACGTGGTTTGCAGGGAAAGAATGGTCCAACATTGGCTGGATACACCCGCACGCTACGGGTCTGTCATAGGCTGATGCACGCCACGAAGGCGATCATCACAGGTTGCGACTGGACGGAGTTCGACTGGTCATCGCTGACCCTCGACGACTTTGTTTTCATCGACCCACCGTACCTCGGCAGTGATGTGCGGTCATATAAGGAAAAGGACCTCAACCATGAAGAGTTGGTTCGTTTTTTACTGGCGGCCAAGTTTAAGTGGATGTTCACCGAATACGCGCATGAACTATATTTCCGGGAGCTTGGCCAGCCTTTTTTCATAAGGGACATGCAGCTGAACGCCGTCAACTTTCACGTGCGCGGGGGCAAGGAACGCCGCTTGGAATGCGTGTGGAAGAACTACTGAAACTTCGGATGAATAGGGAAGTAAGAGCGGTCTTCCGGGCGTGCTTTTGGTAATGGTGCTGCATTACGGGAGCTGATCGCCGGACCAGCACGAACAAAGGATGTTCAGGATTGGGACTATTGAGGCCCGGTGAGAGTCGGTTCCTTCACACCCTTAGGTTTCTTGCGCCTCTTGCGGTGCTCGCGGATGATTCGCGGCCAAATGAATAACGCGTTAGTGATTTCAGGGCTCTTTGCCATCCTCCTCAAACGGCTGAGGTACTGCATCACAGGGTCCGGGAACTTCACCAGCGCCGTTTCCCAAAGGCTGCCAGCATGAATTGGGATTTTGGCATCCGCAAACTTCTGCTCCAACGAGCGCGGCAGCCATGCCCATAGTGGGTCGTCTTTGCTAGTCTTCAGGGCAGAAAGCCTGGAATTCTTCCTGTCAAGATACTCGACTAACTCCTCGTTCTTGGCCTCCGGGTGCCTGCGAAGGTACTCGATTGCGTAGAAGCGCGCCCGGTCCTCGCCGAGCTCCACGCCAAGGTGGAAGAGATCGTGTCCCGCAAGGATGCCGCGATAGGAGGCCACCTTGGCGAAGTTCAACAGATACCGCTTGAAGCACGCCAACAATTCCACGTTCTCCTCTGTCACGGGCTGCGTGAAATGCACGAACAGCCGCTTCCTGTCTTCGCCCATCTCGGCAAGGACCCGCCGCTCGGTCTCAGGCCGAAATAGGCGCGCCCGTCCGAATTGAAACTCCTCCCGCACCTTTTTCGTGATTTCTTTCTTTCGTTGCTCATCCATGTTCGCGTCGGACCCCTGCCTGAATATGGACCGCAATTCAATCTCGATTCTCTCCATCAGTTTCTGCCTAGGCCCCTTCACACGTCTAAGTTGACTCCCATATGCAACGCCAACCCAGCGAAGAACTTAGCACAACGGCCCGCGCATTGCATCCTGACATCGGCCGTGCGAGTAACCATGATCGGGCTGGCAAAATGTATTCTGGAGGGGCGAAGGAAGGACTTGGCTGGGCGCTGGGCTTGCACCGAGTCTTTTGCACGTACCCTCAACTCGCGCGTCCTGAATGAGTTGCCGCCCTGCACTTGCAGGAAATCACTCTGAATTCGCAACACCATCCAAAAAGCGCATAATCCGCAGCACGAACGAACAATATCTGACAGTCGCAGAAGTTGCACAGATGCTGGACGTCAGCCGGGACACGATACGGCGGATGTTCGCGGAGGAGCCGGGGGTCGTCAACGTCGGGGCGCAGAGGAGGCACGCCAGCCGACCCTACCGGATTCTGCGGATTCCCCGAAGCGTGCTCGAACGGGTTCTGGCTGCCCGTGCAGTCAAGGGCATCACGAGCGCTCAAAACGACGGAGAACTGAAGCAGAGCGAGTAAGGTCAGGGGCTGGAAAGACTAAAGGAGATTCGGCATGACGGGCAAAAGAGTTTCGGCAGAACAGGTGAAGACGATGGCGGTGTTCACGACCGAACCCCAAGGATGGTTTGATAGCAACTCCATCCAGCGCAAGACGGAGATACCTGACAACAGTCTCCGGCATTTCCTGTTCGCATTCTTAAGGCTCGGATTGCTGGAACGTTTAGAAGTGCATGGCGGATACCGTTACCGGCTTTCGCCCATGGCAGAGACGCAGCCGTATTTTCAGCGCCTGCAAGCGGCGGGAGCACCGATGAAGCCGTAAGCCCACAAGTTCTGTAGACAAGCAAGGAATGTAAGTCAGGTAGCGTGGTTTCACAAAAAGTGAACTCACACGACCAGGGAGAACTGTTGCCCAAGTGCGAGACTTGAAAGGAGAAGCGATGGAACCAGAAGTAATACCCACAGTCGATGAAGTTGGGCTTGATGCAGTGCAGACCATGAAAGCAACCTCTGGAGCAATCCCGGAAGTTGAATACGCTCAAGCGCCCGCGGCAACGGTAGGCATTAGTTTTGCGCTTACCAATCTTAGAAATGCCGACACGGACGCATTCTTCGAGAAACCGGCGAAGCTGCCTTATTTGGCGACCACAAGCCTGAAGCAATCTGGCGAGCCCGTTCTGCCTGCTCCGCCTTCATCCGGCACGGCCGGATTGCTGAGCAGCCCTGTTCTGAAGAAAGGCGATTGGCACGGGTTGGCGAAAGCGTTCCTCAATGGGCTGGGCGAATCGGCAGACGCAGTGTTTCTTGGCTTGGCTGTGCATGATTTTGCCTACGCTCTTATTCAATTCGCTTTCGAGATCGGGAAGGTGTATGCGGCCATCGACGGAATAATCGCTCATCCTCCCTGCGTCGGGCAGGACAACGGACCCGATAACACAGAAGCTGTGGATCCTGCCCCTTGTCTTTGGGCTGAGGTGGCAAATGCAGAAATAAGGAAAGAACTGGAGACAATCTTCACGGGGTCCACCCAACCATTTTCGGAGCGCCGCCCTTGCGGTCCATTTTCAATGTCGAGCATTGAAGTCCCCCCGAAAAGCGGGTTGCCCATCGACATGGACGATTGGGTGGAATTCGAATGAAGGGATGATCGTCTCACGTAGCAGGTTTTTGCTGGCCGTCCGGTCAAGGGCAATTCCAGCGACCGGAAGGGCGGCGAATTGAAGCAGGGCCAAGAACGGGCTGACGGGACCCGCTGCATCTGGGTCACAGATCCGGCAGAAGAGACCGCCGGAAGTCAGGCTCAATAACTGAAACCGGGGCAGTACCAAAACCAAATAGGAGGTTCCTTGTATGGAAAGTCCAGAGCTAATGCAACCGCAAGTGACGCCGCCCTCTGTTTTGAAGCTGGCGGTGATGAGTACTGACCGTCAATTCGACACAAACGGAATCCAGACCTTGCAACCGGCCAGTCCAGCCGAAACCTCCGGACTGAGTCCGCAGGTTTTCCCGCAGCCCGCAACGGGCAGGCCCAGTCCGAAGGGCTGCACAACCGACCAGTTGTTCGAAATCGTAATTGAAGTCGCCCGGCGGTTCCGCACCGCCAAGGCGGATGTGGCGGAACACAAGGGTTATATCCTGCGCCTCAAGAATGATGTGTTCAAAGTCAGCTTTGGTTCGGTAGGCGTACATGTGCCCGTGACGTACAAAACCGAGGATGGCGTCCCGGCGACGAAGAAGATGCGCTGGAACGAGTTCTGCGAAACCCAATTCTGCGTGAGCGCGGATTGGATAAACCGCATCTGCGGTGGCAAAGCGGAAGGCAGGGTCGCGAGCCAAGCCGCCAAGCCTGAGAGCGAGAAGGTCCTCTATAAGCACGGCTACCAGGCAGCGAAGGCGGAGTTGCAGGCACCGCTTAAGGCCGCCGCCGAAATGCAGGCAACGCTCGAGGGGCGCCTCGCCGAACTGGAGACGGAAAACAAGAAGTTACACGGCACCACAGGCGGGCGCCAGCAGCATGGTCAGGTGAGTGGGGGCAAGGTAGTCGCGAAACTCGAGGCGCAGGTAGAGGGCCTCAAGGAATTCGCGGACCTTGCGACCGAAGCCTTTGAAATTATCAACGGGGACTTTGGGAGCCGTCTGATGGGTAACGTTGACGGGAACCGCCTGGTTGCCATTGCCAAGAAAGCGCTCGCGATGAAGGGAAAGCTCAAGGTCTGCTGAAGCATGACGGTTCAGGGCAAGAAGAATTGCGGCCTGAGATCCATCTTGCCCTGAATGCGGAGTATTCGGTGCCAGCTGAGTCATGCAAGGCAAGACACGGATGTGGGGCAGCCAGCGAAGTGGCCGAAGGCGATGCTGGTTGGGATGCGGAGCTGGACGAAGGGTGTGCTGAAGAAACGAGTATTAGGTGAATTAGAGTCCCTGATATTGACCCAGGGTTTTAAGCGACTGAAGGATGCATGAGCGACACAGCCCATGACAAATCGGAACCTCCGGACAAATGTCCGCGGGTTGAGGCCGTCGGAGAGAGCGAGAAGGCGCAGCACGCTCAATCCATGGGCGATGGTGAACTGTGTGAGTTCATCACGAATGCCTGGTCTCCGGCGAAGAAAATCCTGCGGGACAACCTCGCCTATATTGCCGAAGCTCGAAAACGGTTTGCGCAGCCCGGACGGCGAGTCCCGGTAGCGGGAAAACCGACCTGGGGAAATTGGATTGAGCAGAACCTCGGAATCAGTGACCGCCACGTCCGGCGTCTCCTGGCCGGGAAGACCGCACCGCAGAAGCGCCAGGAGAAGAAAACTGAATCGCGAGTTGAGGTCGAGTCAGCAGGAATCACCCTTGGCAGCAAGGGCCAGGAGATGGCGCGAAGGCTTCCAGAGGGGGATCTTGAAGCGGGCAAGAAAATCGGGGCGGCAAAGCCTGATGCTCACATCGACTGCCCAGACAGCCCGTTGGCCGCGCCTGAACACGTGAAGACCCTGGGCAATGGGGATATTGAAACCCTGGCCAACTTCTGGCGACAGGTATTCGACCCCCTGAATCACGCACAGCGACGTGACCTGCTCGTCCGGTTCTTCGGACAGATTCCGGTGGAACACATCGCCGATATTAGGGCCGCAATTGAGTGTAGCCCGGTTCATGCGGACAGTGCTGGCGCTGCGGGTGAGGCGGAAGAGATGTCGGGGCTGACGGCAGTAGGAACTCAAGAGCAATGCAGTCAGGCCTCGAACGACTCTGGGTCGGCGACGGCCGGCCAAGATTTAGCAGCCCTGGGTCAAAGCAGTGAAAACAGAATAGGAAGTGAGTTCCTGATTGTCCGGGCGAACGCGCGGAACATCCCGCTGGCGGACAACTCCGTGCAGTGCGTCGTGACCAGCCCACCTTATTTCGGGCTGCGGAAGTACGCGGGGGAGCAGGAGTTGGTGTGGCCAGTATCCCAAAATCGTGGGGTAGTGCGCTGCAATCGTGGTGACCACTCGTGGGGCGAGACCATTGTTGTAAAGACTTCCGACACTTACAACGTCGGGTTCAATGAGCGATGCGGTAACGCCAGCGGGAAGCGTAAGCAAGAGGCCTCGAGTTATGGACAGGTTTTGAAGGGGTGCTTCTGCCAACGCTGCGGCGCTTGGCGTGGAGCCTTCGGTCTTGAGCCGACCATCGCGATGTACGTCCAGCACAGCGTTGAGATACTACGGGAGATTCGGCGGGTGCTGAGGCCGGATGGGGTGTGCTTCTGGAATATTGGGGATAGTTACGCGAATACATCATCGAGGGCCGGTGGGCAAGATAAACAATCGGACCAACAGACGGTTGAAATGCGTGGGATAACAAAGCCGATTCCTGACGGCCTCAAGCCCAAAGACCTCTGCCTGATACCGCAAAGAATAGCCCTGGCTGCGCAACAGGATGGTTGGTGCGTAAGGGACGTCATCATCTGGCAAAAGCCGAACCCCATGCCGGAAAGCGTCGGGGACCGCTGCACGCGGTCATACGAACCCATCCTGATGCTCACGAAGTCGGAACAGTATTACTGGAACAAGGAAGCCATTAAGGAGCCGAGCAAATATCCCAACGACACCCGCAAGTCCAGGAGCCGCTCTGGTCAAAAAAGGCTGCCAACCGAGGAGGTTGCTGGAATCCGACCGGGAAGCAAAACCTACCCGTTCCGCAACCCCCGCAATGTTTGGACATTCCCGACGCAGCCCTATAGTGGAGCGCATTTTGCCACATTCCCGGAGCAACTTCCCCGCCGCTGCATCCTGGCAGGGAGCAGACCGGGGGATGTAGTTCTCGACCCGTTCGGAGGCTCTGGCACCACAGCCAAGGTCGCAGCTGCACTGGCACGCCGCGCAGTGTCAATCGACCTCGCTTACCACGACATCGCCCGCGAGAGAGTCGCCGCGGGATGCCGTCAGACGAACGCCCGGGAAGAAACCTCCGCTGAGCCCCTCAGTGTCACCGTAAATCAACGGGAAGCAGCTGGGGGTACGCTGCAGGGGGCAGATGTTCCTATGCCAAGCATCCCCGAAAGCGTGCCGGCATTCGGCGAGGAAAGCCAAGGGATGGGGATTCCGTTGCCGTGCTAGGGCTGCAGCGAGATCGTGCACGCGGACTGGCCTCAGATAGCGATCCACAGCATGGGTCGGCGCACAGACGAAGTGACCGGCAGAGTGGCTGACCAGTAGCGCAACGGGTCAACGCAAGAAAGGTTGCGACACGACGCCAATCTTGCCCAGACGGGCAGTATTAACGAGCTAGCGGGACTCGTAAGGATGGCGACCGACGCCGCAAGCCTCCCACGGGCGGTGAAGGAGATCGCAGCATGGGAACCAACTTTCCCCTTCCGAGGTGGACGAAGCTCTTGAACGCATGAAGTAGCCCGACCGGCGAGACGACCCGCTGGCGGACGATGTAAAGGAGACTGTTATGAGAAAAAAGAAAGGTCAGAAACCCAACGGAGGCTGCCTCGGGACATGGAGATTCAAGAACTATGAATTGGCTCCCGAGCCTGCCCTTTCTGATGAAGCCATGGAAGCCGCATTGGTGAAAGGCTTCATTGATAACAGCAATGCAATCATCCTTAAAATGACACCGGACATGGTTCTGCCTCCTATCACCTTTACCTTTGTCGATGACCACAACTTCTTTATTTTGGAGAGCTTCCCGGTCAACCAGCAAGACAAAGATGCCACCTGGAAGCTCGTTAAGTACAAAGCGGCTGTGGAGAACCCTCGTTTCATCTTCCTCATCGCTGACTGCCGCCGCAATGCTACCGGCGAGGACGGGTTCATGCTGCAAATACGCAAGCGTGGGCAGGATGAAGTCAGGCTTATCTGGATGCCTTTTACATGGCGTGACGGCAAGGCCGTGGCGGGAGAAATGGAGTACGCCTTCCTGCCGGATGATGATGCCGACAACATCATTCCCGCTTGGTGGGATGTGATAGAGCAGAAGAAAGAGTTGAAGTCGATGATGGAACTCATGGGCGATGCTTCGCCGGAGCACGCAAAGTGCATGTTCCGCCTGCTCTTCAAGCGTGGCATAAAGACCACCCAACAGTGCAGGGATGCTTATGATAGCGGCGTGTTGAGCGACGAGGAATGGCAGGGATTGGTAGGAGAATCTCTCTGCATGTCCGACCCGGGTAACCCAATGTGGCAACCGAGTAATGGCCAGACTTAAACCTAGCTCGACGGCAGCGTGGGTGGGGGCTCAAGGAGCAAGCCCAAGCCCGAAACGCCCTGCAAGGGGCGTAGCTGGTTGAAGACCAGCCTGACGAGGGCAACCTGACGTATACCGACGCAGGCAACAAGTCGGCAGCAAGTAAAGGAGAAGGCCATGACCAAACGCCAAGCAGGGAAGCTTATGCCCCACGAACTGCCACACGAGTCGCCCTATAGACGCCTGCCCCACGGCCCTGATATCCCATCGCTGCCCGCCACGACGCCCGCGATGCGGCAACAGTCCGTGGAGCGGCACGGCGAAAACCAGCCGTATTTCGACGTCTCACGCCAACAGTGGTTTGTGAATCGCCCTGGCGAGCGCCAGGTGTTTTTTAACGACGGCGACATTTGCGTGTGGGCTGTCCAGCGGCACGGGGACTTGCGGGTCGACTTCAGGGCGGTGGTGCGGCTTGATACCACTGACACCGAAAATCCTGACACGCCGCTGTCACGGGAGGAATTCCTCGCCAAGTATCCCCTCCATCAGAGCCTCATTGACTTTCCTGATGCCAACCCTAGGACGAGGGCGATGTGTCGGTGTTTTGCAAACAATTATCACGCCCACGAAAAAGAGTACTTGACACTCTCAGCCGTGGAAAAAATCAGAATCCTTAACCCACCCGAAGAGGGAGAAATGGCATCTGTCAAGGTTGAAGAGCTCTCCGACAGACAGCGGATTGGCATCGGCATTTCCAACGAGGAAAAGGAGGTCGTCGTGCCTGAGAAGTTACCAAAATTGAGCTTCACGAGCGCAATCCAAGGAGCAAGTGCAGTCCGGGGAAAACTCATCGAGGATACTGGCGAAAACAAGGAGAGTATCGTGGCGAACTTTGCCTACGACGATAACGACGCTTTCTCCGTGCGCCTGCGCATTGACGATAGCTTGAGCCTTGAAAGCATTCAGCCAGGCTATGAGATTCTCGCTCAAAAGGTCAAGGAAAGGTCGGACCTACTTTTCTTTATGCAGAAGCTTCGCCGTTCAATTTGGTTTCTTCGGAGTGGCGATTCAAGAATTGACCCCTCTGCCTTTGACGATGGGCATGAAGAAGAACGAGAGAAAAAATGGCGCAAGGAGTTTGAGGAATCCCGGAAAAAGAAGTTTCCCGAGATGTCACCCGAACCTGCCGGTACACCGACACTTCATGGTCGTAAGATTGAGAATGGTCCCGAGGATAAAGACTCTGTTGTGGCGGTTCTCTGACACGATGGTCCTGACCGGTGTCGGTGAGACTGCGCATGGACGATACCTTGGGCGAGGAAAGAAGACGCAGCCGAAGTTCGAGTTGTGGGGGGGGCAGTTATATCAAGGCACACCCGCGGGAAAGCTATCGGGAAGTCGGCAGGACGGTGCGCATCCAGGTGTGGAAGGCTGTGGTGATCGCCTGAAATCAGGGCATTCGGAGGATCCGCGGACATCCGGGCGCCTACGTCCGCAAGCCCAAAAACCACAACGAGGCGAAATGACATGGACGAGAGGACGGAAGGAACAGTCAGCATTCCGATGCCGGCGCCGGGGTTCGCCCCATACATGAACGCCCCCTTCAACTCCGCGGAGATGGTGCGGGCCAAGGAGTCGGAAGAGGGAGACGGCACGGAAGGGACGGGGCAGATTCAGCGGGAGAAACCTGATGCCCTGGGGGCAGCCGCCAACCCACCGCCAAAAAGGAAAGATGTGAACGACTACACCGACCAGGACTTCCATCAGCTGCAAAAGACACGCCTGCGTTTCGCCGTCCGTCTGGCCGGGCAAGGCTTCCATTTTGCCCCCGCAGGCTGGGCTGTACGCACGGGGAGATAGGCTGGCCCATGGATGCCACTACGGACCGGGAACGGATCAAGGCGTGGGTGAATGCCGGCAAGCAGCTCGTGATGGTGGCCAAGTTCGGGAAAGGCGCCGTGCTGGATTTCGATAATTTCGAGGCGTGCAAGGCGCTGGGGTTCGACGAGCAGTGGCTCCAGGGAATGCTCAGGGTGGACACGCCTTCCGGCCCCGGCCATTTCCATTGCTACCTGCCCTGGAGCGCAGCCCTGGATGCCTTCCCCAATGGCGCCGCGAATGCGGATGCGTTTGACGCCAGTGGGAACCTGGTCGGCGAACTGAAGCTCAACAACTCGACCGTCGCCGCCCCCGGCAGCCTTAGATTCAACTCGGAGTGTCCAGGCAAAGTGGAGGGAGCCTATATTCCCGTCACAGACCAAAATGCGGAGCTTTGCCCCAACGCCCCGGCAGTTGCCGCGTGGTTCAGGGCCCACGGCAAGGCCACCAAGCCTAAGCCGGAATTCACGGGCCGCAAAGAGCCGTGGAAGTTCCACCCCGAGTTTGATCAAGACGAGTTTCTTAATCACAACCTATGCTCGGGACTCGACGGCGAAGGGGAAGGTTGGATAGAGGACGGCGTCTATCACCTTGTCCCGGACGAATGCCCATTGTGCGGGCAAGAGGCAAGACAAAATACCACCCTGGCGGCGGCCGTCACCAAGTTCATCTTCTCCGGCACGTGCTATGGATTCATCTGCCACCACTGCGGGGTGAATTCCAGGGCAGACTTCGAAGGAAAGATGGCGGAGGACCACCTAGATTGGGAGCCTTGGCATGGTTACATCTATCGGCACGACAGCGATACGCTCCTGTTTGCCGACGCCGCAAGGGCGGGCTTGGAGGTGGAGATGGTGGGCTGCTCAGATCACGATGAAACCTCTGCTGGCACGACGACATGCCCAGAGCAACCTGCGGAGCAACGCTCGCCAGTTATACATGAGGAGAAGCCCGCCAGGCTCCGGTTGGCAGAGATGCCCGAATCCGCCATGTATGGCTGGATTGCAGACAAGGCGAGGGAACTCCAGGTCCCGCTGGGGTTCGCCTATGCTGCGACACTCACGGCCTTTGCTCCCTGCATTACCACCTTCCCCCGCCAGATTCGCCCCACCCTTTACACCGCGCTGATCGGGCCCGTCCACTGCGGCAAGACGGAGACGCTTAAGAGGGTGCGTGCAAGCATTCAATACCCCGACCCCGAGACGGTCAAGACCACGGTTCCCGGGTCCGACCGCGGGCTCATCAATATCTTCGGCGGCAAGAAGAAGGACAAGAAAGACGAGGCCTTTGGACTGGAAGTCCCAAAGACCAGGCTGCTGGTTCAGGACGAGCTTCGCAATACCTTTGCCAAGGCCATGATCCAGGGGAGTAGTCTCCCCAGCACGCTGTGCACCCTGTTTTCGGAAGACGAGGCCGGGACCGCGGACAAGACGGGGGAACACATAGCACTGGTCAGGCTCAGCATCCTCGGCGCATTGAAGGCCGAAGATGCCGATGACTTCGCAGAAGTGTTCGGGAAAGGGGCAACGTCCGGCCTGTATGACCGCTTTGTGTTCGCCGTCGGGAGCAAGGGATGGCAATACTTCGACTGGGCGCCGCCAGCCGAGCCTTCATTCTGTTGCCCCTCCCGGCCCGAAATTCCCGCCACGGTCTTTCAGATGCTGGTTGCGTGGGGAGCGCACAATACCGACCGTCATCGGCTGGGGGAGATAGCCTTCCGGGTCGCCTACATCTCGGCGGCGGCAAATCAAGACAAATTCATTAGCGAAGCATGCATGGCTGCTGCATTGGAGTTTGCCGAATGGCAGGAGGCTATCCGGGGAAGGTATAAGCCGGGATTGGGGGAAGGCGACAGGGCCCGGGCAACGGCAGCCATACTCAATGTTCTGGAGGCGGTCCAGGGCAAATGGATCCAGTGGCGTGAGGTGGCTACCAAAAAAAACTGGTACCGCAAGTTTGGGGCTGCGGTCATAAGCCAGGCCCGGGACTCATTAGCACGGTCAGGAATGACGGTCGAGGAGACTGAGGAAAGCGAGAACGGCAGGCAGCGCCGGACGGGCGCGTGCGCTTGCGCACGGCAGAAGATGAGGCTTAGGCCCAGTTGTCACTTTTGGGCCAGTTGTCAGTCCAGTTGTCACTTGGTTGTCAAAGAAAATAAAGGAGTTAAGTCAGTAGTCATGGTATGAGGATGAGAGAGAGAAGATTAATCTTCTTGCCCTACCCTCCCTATCCGGGACTATTGACTAACAGCCTTTGTTATCTTTGACAACGGGGCTGACAACTGGATGAAAACAGAACCGACAACAGCTTGCCCTAAGAAATAGCTGGACATAGATGTTGGGAGTTGCCTTGGGGCGGCCACCCCCTTTCCCGCCAGCGGGAATCGGGGTCGCCGCGGGGATGGCAAGGCGGGGCGAAACGGATCTGGTTAGCAGAGAGATTGTACGCGGACTCGTTCCAAGAATTGCAGATTGGATCAGGCTTGCCTGGTGTAGATTGTGTATCCATCCCACCTCCTCCAAGCCCGATTCCTTAACTTGAGTGGAATGGCCTTCCGGCCGTCCCGCGCTCCCCTCCAAAACTTATGCGAATGGAATCTCATTTCAGCCTCAACCTAAGGCTGCCTTCCTCTTGGCGTTCGCTTTCCTCTCCTCAATCTCCTCCGTCTTCTGGTAGTAGAATGGGTCTGCGCAAGACGGCGGCAAAGCCGCCTCTTTGTTCACTTCCCTTTCCGCCTTCATGGTCCGAATTACTGGTTCGCTTCCTGGTTCACTTATTGATTCCACTTTCATTATCTCAGTCATCCGGGATGACTGGGGCAGTCCGCCCGAGTGACTGGGGCAGTCATCCCAGAATACTACCCAGTCATCTGGGGTAACTGGGGCAGTCAGCCGGGCTGACTGGGGCAGTGACGTGGGCTGACTGGGGCAGTCATCCGGAGTGACTAGGTAGTCAGCCGGGATGACTGGCGGAGCCTTTCTCTTGGGCCTGGGGTCTGGCTTCACAAGGTGAGATACATCGAGGTCGTCCCGATGGAACACCAGGCAGCGACCCGCCTGCCAAGCCATCGACATGACCCCGTCATCCTGCTTCTTGGCATCCATAAACCTAAACTCGGGACCCAGACCGTTCTTCAGCAGATTCACGTCTTCGGGATTGTCCAGGTCGAACAAGTCGAACAACCGCCGCCGCTCGGCGGGAAACTCCACCTTGGTGGATTGGACCGGGGCATTCAGTTCCCGTCTCCATCGTGCCCTGTCGTCCGGGTCGAACATGACGAAGTCTGGGTCGCACCAGCCGATTTCAAACAGCCGGGGCCTCCAGACCGGGTACCAGGGAGGTGTGGCCTGGGGTTTGTCGAGCGGGACATACTCATCATTTGGGCCGTAGCACCATCCGATGAAGGCGTCCGCTTTCTTGATGTCCCTCCTGGCATTGGTATACAAGACCGTCTCGGTGTTGCGCAGAAGGTATTCGTTTGAGGCTGCCGCACCCGAAGGCAGGAACCTGTGGGTGATTTTCATGAATCCCAAAAGTTCCAGCAAGTCCAGGGCGTTGGATATGGAATCCCGGGATTTCAATTGCGCATGCGCCGAGATGTCCTCATAGGAGGGATGGCATCTCCCCGTTTCGGAGTGTGCCCGTGCGGCGAGTGCCATCGCCACCGACTTGAGCGTTATGGCATCGACCTTGCCTCCTTCGGGGAAGCTCGTGTTGAAGACCGCCATCATGTGATTGAAGCCCATCTACTTGACCCTCCAGACCCTGGTTCCTTCCGGCAGGCTGCGGCAGGTGAACTTCTTCCCGTACTTCTTCTGCCTCCAAAAAACGGAATTGGCGATTTTGTGTATGTTGACGTTCTTGAATAGAATGCTGTCCCCAACCTCCATCCGGTCCAGTTCGGCATACTTTTGGCTCCGGGTGCGGGGGACGGGGACTCCTTGCTCGATTTTCTGTTCCATTGTGTTTCCTCCTGTTTAGGCTCTTCGTAGACAAGATTTTCAATTACTGGCACGATCGCCGCGATCCCGGCGATTGGCGGCGTCATGCACTGAAACTCGACAACAAAAAATGTGGGCGCTACCGGCCTCTTTAAATGGGAGCAATTTGGTGAGGCAATTTCTGCTCCCCGGTTCAAAATCTGAGGAGGCACAAACATGGAAGACACCGTTGCGGAGAACACGAGCACCGGGTTTGCCTTAGCAATATCGCCAGGGCCTGAGGACGAGCAGAGGCTCGCCGACGAAATTCAGCAGTTGTGGGCGGTTCACATTGAGGCCAAGACCACCGTCAAAAGGACCCGGGAGGCAATGAAGGCCATTCGCCAGCGACTCGGCGAGCGGTTGTATGAGATGAAACTGTTGCTGGTGAAGCCGGGACGCAACGGGGGCTGGTCTTATTTCCTGCGGTTGCAGGGAATCGCCAAGGCGACCGCCGACCGACTTGTCCGGGCGCACGAAAAACCCATTGGCCCGAATCCGAATGTGCTCAGTGACCAGGTTTCCGAACCCAGCAGGGAAGAGGTGGGTCTGTTCATTGATGCGCTTTGGCCCAAGCTGGAACAGAAGCTCCCCACTCCCCGGTCTGCTTACTATTTCCTCTGGTGGTTTATTGGGTACTCAGGCCTCCCCTACGAGATGCGAGAAAATGGGATTTTGGTAATCAACCCGGCGGCTGCGTCGTCCTGCACCGCAGCCACGCCCACGGAGGCAGGGCACACCGCTGCCGCTGCCGTTGCGACCGATGGCGATGTGGTGTAGCCAGGAGGGAAGGGGAATCAGCAAATGACGGGCAGAAGTCGACGACCCCAAAAGTCAATGAGGACCGCCGTGGAGATGGCAATCGGCAGCTTGGACAGCCATCCTAGCCCCAATCCCCTGGACATGGACATGAGTGATATCGGCGAATCTCCTACCGACCTCGACCTGCCCCTGCCGGGTAAGCTGGAGAGCCGGCACGCCGCCGAGACAGGGGCGGCTCGTGGCGGGACCAAGAGGCGGTCCTAGCGACAGGGATAACGCCCGCCGCTCATTCCCTGAATCTCGCAAAGGGAGCCGATTTCAGCCATGCCTCCAGTGGGTCTATGGTTCTGGTGCCGCAGACTGGTGCAGAAGGTTCCACGAGATTATTGACCACCTTTGCGGGGCTATTTGGATGACGGTCTGATTCTGCGGCTGAGCCCGGGAGTCGTCCCGGGCAGTGGAGTGCTTTAGCTTGAGTGATTTTCTCGCCAGCCTTGTGGGTGCCGGCAGCATGGAGATGATGCATGCTGCCCTTGGTAGGACCGCCCTGACCATTTGCCAGGGAGACTCCAGGGAACTTGGCTGGATTGCGCCGGCATCAGTCCACTTGGTCCTGACCTCACCTCCCTACTGGACGCTCAAGGAATATCCCCGCCGCGAAGGCCAGCTTGGACTCGTCGAGGACTATGACGCCTTCCACAATGAACTCGACAAGGTGTGGAAGCACTGCTTTCGTGTTTTGGTTTCCGGCGGCCGGCTCGTGTGCGTCGTCGGGGACGTCTGCCTGTCCCGCCGCAAGCATGGCAGGCATTCGGTCATGCCCGTGCACGCCGACATCATTGTGAGGGCCAGGAAGATTGGCTTCGACAACCTCACTCCCATTCTGTGGCACAAGATAACCAATGCGAGTTATGAGGTCGAGAACGGGTCCGGCTTCCTGGGAAAGCCCTACGAGCCCAACGCCATCATCAAGAACGACGTTGAGTTCATCCTGATGCTGCGGAAGCCAGGCGGGTATCGCCAGCCCACCGAGGAGCAGCGCGAAGCGTCCAGGCTTTCAAAGCAAGAGCACCAAGAGTGGTTCCGGCAGGTATGGAACGGCCCCAACGGAGAGTCCACAAGGCACCATCCGGCGCCGTTCCCGGAGGAGCTGGCGCATCGCCTCGTGAGGATGTTCTCCTTCGCCGCCGATACCGTCCTTGACCCCTTCATGGGCACGGGGACGACTATGCTGGCTTCCGCCCGCTGCGGCCGAAACGCTATTGGGGTGGAGATCGAGCCGGCTTACGTCATGATGTCGAAGGAAAGAATCGAGAGGGAGCTTGCGACACTCTTCCGGCCAGCAAAGGGCATGGCCATTCCACAGACATCAGCATGTGGAGGGACTGCCTCGTTGCCCGAGCCCAATGCGGCGGCAGCTGTCCTCCCTATGACCGTTCTTGGCCTCGAACTCACAGCATAACTGTCACAACCTCGATTATAAGGCCGCAGACCGTGCCGAAATGCGTGGTGCAGGCCTAATGCAGAGTGCTCGCCCGCTGTGTGTATCCATTTCGCACAGGTAACCTAATTTTGGCAGGTAGACTTCAGAAGAAATTGAGAATGAAGAGTCGCATGGTCGTCAACTGGCGAAGTGCATTGCTGCTGGCGGGATTCAGGCGTGGAAGGGCGTTTCCAAATCCGGCGAAGTACCCACTCGTCCTAGTTTCCGAGTGTGCCGTCGCTCGGCCAGAACTTCGGATTGCCCCTGCGGGTTTGTTGATAAACCCTCGGCGACTACTCGCTGGCAAGACTCTCGCTTTTGAAAGTCTCATGGAACCTACGCCGTCCGTTTCGAGCCCTGACCGTGATACAGCTTCAGAACAAGAACGGGATAAATCGTCGCGTGCGTTTCATGTAATCAGCATAGGCCGCACCGAAGCGCACGAGGTTCTCCCTTTCCTCGGCAATTGAAGTGGCGATGAGAAGAACGCTCGCCCCCACTGCCAGCGCAATCCCGCTGATGGCTAACGGATTCTTCAGGTAAGCGCACCACACAACCGCCAGCAACGACGCGTACAGAGGGTGTCGGATATAGCGATAGGCGCCAACCGTGACCAGCGTGGTTGTGTTCTCAAAAGGAAGATTGGTGCTGCGTGAGGCTGCGGGGGTTGGCCTGCCAATCAGGCGAAGAAGCCGGAAACCTTCAATTGCCAGTCCGATCGAGGCAGCTCCGAAGAACCATGACACCAGTTGGCGAGGCGAGAGCGGGCAGCGGAACCATATCGGGGCATTCAGCAGGATCAGGACCGACAGGAGTTCAAACGCGAAGAAGTGATAGAAGCCGTGAGAGCGCAAATCCCGCATCGACCGCCACGACAACTGCGTGATCCCGGCTGACACAACGAGAAAGATATCGAGTCGCACCATTGTGTTCGCCAGCCTATGGATCGAGCCCGACGGAACAGCGGTTACGAGCTTGCTCCCGCATCGCCGTAGTGTTCTCGTATACGGCGCCTTAACCGCGGGAACCCACCCCGTCCGCAACGCCAATATGGCACCTTGCACGGCTCGGGCGAACAACGAGCATCGCCACGGGTGCACACGATACACTTTCCAAGAAACCAGCTTCTTGGGATAAATTGCGAGTATCGCCGCTATGGGGGGCGATCGCAAACTGTCTTACTTCTTCTGCTGGTTATAATCGACGTAGACCACATGGGTTTGCAGGTACTCCTCAACCCCATGTTTGCCGTCGGCGCCGCCGATGCCGGATTTTCGCCACCCCGCGTGGAAGCCTTGCATGGCTTCGAAATTCTCACGGTTGACATAAGTTTCGCCGAACCGCAACTCGTTGCACGCCCGCATCGCCACATCGAGGTTCTGGGTGTAGATCGAAGAGGTAAGACCGTATTCGCAGTCGTTCGCGAGCTCAATGGCCTCGTCAAGGTCTTTGAATGTTGCGATCGGCAGAACCGGTCCGAAAATCTCCTTCTGCATGATGTTGGTGTCTTGCCGGCAATGGGTGAGCACCGTGGGCAGGTAAAAGAAGCCGTGGGGTTTGTCCGCCTTTTTCCCGCCGAGAACGACGGTTGCCCCATCCTTGACCGCCTGTTCGACCGCCGCCCCCACGTCCTGAAGTTGCTGCTTGCTGACCAGCGGGCCCATCTCGACGTCACGCTCTTCAAGCGGGTCCCCCAACCGGGTGGCCTTCATCGCGGCGGTCACTTTTTCGATGAACTTCTCGGCCACCGATTCGTGCACGTAAACACGCTCGGCGCAGTTGCAGACCTGGCCGCTATTGATAATCCGGGAATCGCGGATCGACTTGGCAGCCAAATCAAGGTCGGCATCGGGCATGACGATGGCAGGGGCTTTGCCGCCCAGTTCGAGCGAAACCTTGGTAATGTTCTCGGCCGCCGCCCGCATGATGGCGACACCGGCCCCCACGCTGCCGGTCAGGCTGACCATGCCAACCTTGGGGTGGCTGGCAAGGGCTTTGCCCACCACCGATCCGGAGCCCGAGACCAGATTGAATACGCCTTTGGGCAAAGAGGACCTGGCGACCAGCTTGGCGAACTCAAATGCATTGTTCGGCGTTTCACTGCTGGGCTTGATGACGATGGTGTTTCCGGTTACCAAAGCCGGCGCCATCTTGCGGGCAATCAGGAAGAACGGGAAATTCCACGGCAGCACGCCAGCAATAACCCCGATCGGCATCTTGAAAAGCAGAATGTTCTCGTTGGGGCGGTCGCTGGGAATGATCTCGCCATCACAGCGGCGCGCAAACTCCGCCATGTAATCCATGTAGTCGGCCGTAAAGCTGACTTCGACCTCCGCCAGCGGAAGTATCTTGCCCTGCTCTTCGGTGATTGTCCGGGCCAGAGCATCCTTGTTCTGGCGAATTGCCGCCGCGATCTCCCGGAGATAGCCGGCGCGTTTGATGGCCGGCAACTTACACCAGGTTTTTTGCGCTCGGTCGGCGGCCAGGACGGCGGCGTCCACGTCAGCAGCCGTTCCATTGGGAACTTCCGAAATCACCTCTTCGGTTGCGGGATTGATCACAGAGATCATGCTGTCGGAGGAGCTGGGGACAAATTCACCATTGATAAACATTTGGTAGCGTCGGGTCGATATCTCGGTTTGATTCATTGAGGATCACCCCTATAACTTTTTATCAGCCTTGAACGGCTTTCTGCCGATGACACCATCCGTCCGGAATTCCTCATTCGGTTTTATCTTGGCGCATTATCGTACGCGGGCCGCCCTCTCGTGTCAAACTCATCAGCCACCTCATCGGCAAACCGGAGAAACCGATACCGCGGTTCCTTCCCCCCGGTACGACCACTGAGCCACCCGTTTTAGTTGACTCTCGCTGATGCCAAAATCCAAGGCGCTCTGGAACATGGCACCATGGCTGGGTTCATTGATGCTGGGGAGACTATTGCCATGCCAGCATAGTATTCGGCCTGAAGGTTGCCTGCCCATCAACTGGCTTGCCTCCTGGCCCCGCCGGACTTCGGTGTGAAAGGGCATCAACCACCCAGAATCCACGAAGTGATGCGCGCTACAGGAAAACCATTGATGACTAAACCGGTGCCATTTCATTGAACAACGTTCCAGGACAACCAAGGTGCCCGCAGGTCGCCGTCTCATGACGAAAACCTCAAAATGGATAGACTCGTGAGTTTGGTGCGGGCCTTTGCTGACCTTGCCTTCGCTAATTCGCCCCATTATGTGTTCCAGGGATATTCGGTATGCGATGAACTTCCCCATCAACGGCCTCGGACAATGCAATGTTGTTTCTATCCAGGAGGGTTCCCGTAGCCTGTTCATACTGTATCAATGCCTTGGCGTATGTGGCGCGAGCTTTCACAACGTTGCCTTCGCCCGTGGCCAGATTCCGCTGCGCGGTGATGACGTCTTCCACCGTGGCTGACGCCAGGGTAAATTTCTGTTGCTGCATGTCGAGCACCTGGCGCGCAAGGGTGGCCAGGTTCAACGTAGCGTCCAGTTGGTCCTGCGCCTGCTTCACCGCGCTCACTGCCTTGCTGACGTCCCAAACGGCCTGGTTTTTCGCATCCTGAAGCTTCATTTGCAACTGCCGTTGTTCCAGCAGCGCCCGCGCGGCGTCCGCTTGGGCAGTACGGTTGCGAATGGGGATGCTTAGCGACACTCCGTATGAGAAATTGGGGAAGTCATTTTGGAAGATATTCCCAAAGGTGGGACGCAGCGCTCCGCCGAGCCCAGAGAGACTGTATGATGCAAAAACTTCGAGCGATGGCAGCAGCGAATTGTGTATCGCTTCAATCGTCACCTGCTGATTGCGCAGGTTCAACTCCGCCTGCTCGATTTCCGGGCGGTGGCTGGCTGCTTCCCGCAAGGCCTCGGCCAGGGCGGGCACGTCATCGGCGTGCGGCTCAGGCAGCCGGTCGGAAGGAGCAATTTCCACCGTCGCCAACTCCTCATTGAAACTCTTGGACATTTTCGCTTTCAGAGATTGGGCGTCCTGGGAGAAGGTATTTTGCGTAGCGAGCAAGTCTTGCTGCCGTAGTGCAACTTCCTCCTGGCTCCGTAGCACGTCATACTGAGCCACAGCACCGATTTTCGCTTCCGCCTGGTTATTTTCCAGGAGCTTCTGCGCATACCGCAGCCCTTCTTGCGCCACGCGAATGCTTTCCTGGTCGGCCAGCAGGTCGTAATAAGTGGACATTACGGCAGCTGTCGAGGTGATCACATATTGCCGGAAAACACTCATGGAGTATTTCAAATCATTGCGCGCGATTCGAATGAACCTGCTGTTAGCACGTGTGCCAAAGCCGTTGAGCAGGTGCTGGCTAAAACCTGCGGAAAGCCCCGAGACAAATTCTGGATTGTATATGCCGGTAGTGGTATTTGAGGACAGGCGAGAGCTGCTCTCGGACACGGATAGGCTGGTGCCGGTCAAGAAACCCTGGCTGAATCCTGCTGAAACCGCCGCCTGGTGAGTGGTGTCGATCGGCACACCGCTTACCACGGTGTAATTCAAGGGGGTAATGGCATTGCTCCAGCCGTAGGCGACGTAAAAGTCCGGGTCGCAGCAACTTGATGAACCCACGCCGTTGATTCCGCCTCCCAGAATGCCCCCTGCGCCACGTCCGCCGATGCCTCCGCCACCGCCAACTCCTCCACCCAGTACGCCCGAAAACAGTGTAGTGGACTGATATGAGCCCGCCACCCCGCGGGCGGCGCCGCCTGCCTTGGCACGCAACAGATCCGTCTGGGCAATCGGCAGGTTGTACCGCGCCACGGCGATGTCCAGGTTATTTTCCAGAGCCAGCCCGATAGCGTCATCAAGCGCCAGCATTAATTTTCCGTCGATAATCAGGTCTTTAAGCCGTCGAGAGTTGTCCAGTCGCGGCTCGGGAACATAGGGGATGGAGTAGGGAGAAAGAATATTGGGAAAGCTGTGGCTGTTCGAGTAGTCGAAGTGGGTCGCTTCCTCACGCTGCGGTGACGGTCGTTGGCCGCCGTCCGAAACCCCACCTGTTTCCTGGCAGACGGCAGGTTTGAAGAGAAACAAAATTAGAACGGGAACTGCCACTCCCAACCGCCAAAATCGCGTGCTCGTCGCCATCGCATTTCTCCCATGGGCTTTTGAGACTTCTAGCCTGGGACCTTCGACGCACATCCACTGCCATACCTGAAATGTGCGCTATGTCATTTATAATTATTACGATGCGAACTGTTTACTGCTTGCTTCCGACCCTCTGGCCGTTCGATAGTGGGATTACGATGGCCGGAATCGAACACGTGAAGCGACACGAAGGGCTGCAACCTTTGCAAGTGAACTCATGATTTCTCGAAAGGCCGCAGCCGTTTCACTTTCGGACAGTCGCATCCCATAAACGAACACTGCGCCATGCCATTTGGGGCCCATGGGCAGGCCGCACAGAGCTCGCGGCGAATCGTGAATTCGCATGCTTTCGGGGGGAGTTTTCGATGCAACGGCGAGCACGAAGAGCGTAAGGTAACGATTTGAAAACACATCGGAAGCCTGCAGAATAGCGCCGCTCCGGCTGCACGGCGGCTTGACGCAAGAATCCGTTACCTTGATCGTCCCTTGGCGTGCGCTCAGGTTCTAATGCCAGTTTGGTGACGGTATTGCCCGAAGAGAGCGTAAGTCAATCCTATGCGAATAATACTGTCCGAGCTCCGGTACGGTTTCAGAGTCTTGACGAAAAGTCCAGGGTTCACGGCAGTGGCCGCATTGATTCTGGCCCTGGGCGTTGGCGCGAGCACCGCGATCTTCAGCATTCTCGATGCTGAGGCGATTCGCCCGCTCCCCTATGAAGACCCCGGTCGGCTTGTGGTGATCTGGAAAACGGATCCCCGCTCCGCGCAATGGACGGCTTCCGGCGCTGACTTTCTCGATTGGGCAAAGCAGAGCGACGTGTTCTCCGCGCTGGCGGGCGCCATGCCCTTCAACCCGGCGCTGACCGACGCCGGTGAGAATGTGCGTCTTCGTGCATATAGGGTTACCCCAGACTTCTTCAAAGTTTTGGGGGTGAAGCCGGCGAGCGGCCGCCTGTTTGCGGCGGAGGATGAACAACCGGGGCGCGATCATATGCTTGTCCTCGGCGCCAGGTTCCAGGCTCGCGAACCGGGAAGGAACCCCACCGCGCTTGGCAGTACACTCAACTTGGACAAAGAAGAATTCGCGGTGATCGGGAGCATCCCGGCCTCATTCCGTTTTCCCGCGATCAATCCTGGAACGGAGACTGACGCTGAGGTTTATGCGCCGTTCCCCGCCGAAGTGCTCACTGAAGTGCTCACTAAAGAGCGGCAAGGCGCCTGGCTTTGGGTCATAGGAAGGCTGAAGCCCGGGATCACGCTCCGGCAGGCCCAGGCCCAGATGGCGACAATTGCCTCCCGCCGCGCGCAACAATTCCCGGACACCAACGCCGGCATGGGGGTTCGGGTGGTGTCCTTGCGGGACCAGGTTGTGGGTAGTTCCATGTCCATTGTGAGCCGGCTTCTTTGGGGGGTGGGATTGTTGTTGCTCATAGCGTGCGCTAATGTCGCCATCATGCTGCTCACAAGGGGCGCCCGGCGAGAGCGCGAAGTAGCGATTCGCCAGGCGGTGGGCGCCAGCCGGACCCGAATCACCGTGCAACTCCTCACGGAGAGCATTCTCCTGGCACTCGCTGGTGGTGCGCTTGGCGTGCTGTTGGCGTTTTGGTTCAAGGATGCGCTGCTCCTTTTCTGCCCGGCGGGGCTGATTCCCCAGGTCAATCCCATCCAAATCAATGGGCAGGTTCTGGCTTTTGCCCTGGTTCTCTCAGTCACGACGGGGGTCCTCTTTGGACTGATTCCAGCCTTGCAACTTTCCAGAGTGAATTTGGAAGGGTTGCTCAGAGAAGGCGCGCAGGCGGCAGGCACTGGCGCGCGGTCGGTGGGGTTCCGAGATTTCTTGGTTGTTTCTGAGGTTGCGCTTGCACTTTCTCTGCTGATTGTCTGTGGCCTCTCCATCCGAGCCCTGACGGCCGTGCTGCTGTCCAAGCCGGAGTTTAATCCCAAGAATCTGATGACGATCTCATTCACTATTGCGGACTCGAAGCATCCCACCTTTGCGGCCCGCAGCGCCTTCAGCCGCGAACTTATTGAACGAGTCAACGCTCTTCCGGGCATCCAATCCTCGGCGCTGCAAGGTATGTCGTTAGGCCACCTGGCCTCGCTGGACAATGACCTGACCCCTACCGAGTTCCGGAAGCGTCCATTCACATTCGTCTCGGTAGTGAGTCCGGAATACTTCCGTACCATGCAGATTCCACTGCTTCGGGGGCGGCAGCTCAGTGCGGCCGACTACGTGGAAAACCCTTCGGTGGCTATCGTCGACCCGACACTTGCCGCCAGCCTCTGGCCGAACCAGGATGCTCTGGGCAAGCGCTTCACGGTCACCTATCCTCCCCATTGGTATGAGGTCGTGGGTATAGCGGCCGAAGGTCATTATCTTACTGGCGCACCTATGCCTTCGGCCATCCTTCCGAATTTTCCCAATCGGGGCCAGTTGCTGGTGCGGACCGTGGGCGAGCCCGAACGCACGATACCCTCCATCCGCAACCTGATCAGCGATCTCGACAAAGACGTTCGAGTGTCTTCCATCTGGACGGTGGAGGAATCCCGCGAGAAATTCGTCGCTCCTTTTCGCTTTATTGCCTTCATCCTGAGCACTATGGCGGTCATTGCCCTTTTGCTGGCAACGATCGGGGTCTACGCCGTGACGGCATTCTCTGCCGCCCAGCGTACTCACGAGATAGGCGTCCGCATGGCGCTGGGAGCCCGGCGCGGTCAGGTGCTCTTGCTGGTAATGCGCCACGGCATTCGGCTGAGTTTCCTCGGGGTAATAATTGGGCTGTTCCTTGCACTGGGGTTGAGTCGCGTGTTGGCGTTCTTTCTTCACGGCGTGACCGTCGGCGATATATCAACTTACATCGGTGTGTCACTTTTGCAATTGCTGGTTACCCTCCTTGCCAGCTACATTCCTGCCAGGCATGCAACCAGGATTGATCCCATCTCCGCGTTACGATATGAGTAGGCAGTTACAGGACTTCCTATGCGAACAATTCTCTCCAATCTTCAATACGGATTTAGGGTCCTGGCTAAAAGTCCGGGGTATACAGCGGTGGCAGTATTCATTCTGGCGCTGGGCATTGGCGCCACCACCACCATCTTCAGCGTCCTCTATGCCGTCGGCATCTGTCCGCTTCCCTACGACCATCCCGAGCAGCTCGTTGTACTCTGGAGAACTGACCCGGCGTTTGGAAAGGCAGCGGTTTCCGGCCCCGTTTTTCTCGATTGGACGAGGCAGGCCGATGCCTTTTCGGGCCTGGCGGCATTCGGACGATATAACCCGTCAGTTACGAGCGCGGGTGAGACGGTGCGCCTTATAGGCTTCATGGTGACGCCTGATTTCTTCAAGGTGCTGGGAGCGCAGCCGGCGCAGGGACGCTTATTTGCGGCGGGCGACGACCAACCGGGCCGTGAGCATGTGGCGGTCTTCGGGGCCGGGCGTGGCGTGCAGGACGTGGGGAAGAATCTCACCGCCACCGGTGCAACGGTATCGCTCGACAATGAGGAATTCGAAGTGCTTGGGCGCACGGCGGAGTCCTTCCGTTTTCCCCCGTTTGCGTCCGGCACCTTTAACGAACCCGATATCTTTATGTCGCTTCCGGTCGCACAGTTGAGCAAGGACCGGCAAAGGCAGGCGTATTTTGTAATCGGTAGGCTCAAGCCCGGCATCACCGTCCGGCAGGCCCAAGCCCAGATGAAAACGATTTCATCCCGGCTCGCACAACAGTATCCCGAATCCGATAAGGCTTGGGGCGCGCGGGTTGTGTCCCTCCATGATGAAATCATGGGCAGCTCCGGGCCCTTGGTCACGATTATCTTCTTGGGAACGGGCTTCCTGCTGCTCATTGCCTGCGCGAACGTTGCTGTCCTGCTCTTCACGCAAGGGGCGCGCCGGCAGCGTGAGATCGCCATTCGCCAGGCGGTGGGCGCCAGCCGTGCCCGGATTTCGATGCAACTGCTCACGGAAAGCACCCTGCTTGCGGTTGTGAGTGGCGCCGCCGGCGTCTTGCTGGCCTATTTTCTGAAGAAGGCGCTGCTCTCACTTGACTTGTGGAGGCTGCTTCCCCAGGCCAATCCCATTGAGATCAACGGGCAGGTGCTGGCTTTTACACTAATCCTCTCGGTGGGGACGGGCGTGCTATTTGGTCTTATTCCCGCGCTGCAACTCTCCCGCGTCAGTCTGGAACCCTTGCTGCGGGAAGGAGCGCAAGCGGCGGGCACTGGGAGTCGCTCGGTGTGGCTTCGGAACATCCTGGTGGTTTCCGAGGTAACGCTAGCGCTCTCTCTGCTCATCCCTTGCGGTCTCATGGTCCGGACTCTGGCGGGGTTCCTGCTCACCAAGCCGGGATTCAATCCACGAAATCTGATGACAATCGGAATGTCAGTGGTGGAGCAAAAGCAGCCTACCTTTGAGGCCCAAACGGCGTTTTGCCGTGACTTGGTCCAGCAGGTCGACGCCCTTCCGGGAGTTAAGTCGTCTGCACTGGAAAGCGTGTCGGGAGGCCCTGTTGCCGCTTTCGGAAATACCGTCACTCCCGACGCACTCAAGAAGAACCCAGTGGCAATGTATGGTATGGTGAGCCCGGAATACTTCCGCACTTTTCAGTTGCCGGTCCTGCGAGGGCGGCCTCTTGCTGCGGCTGACTACGTCGAAAAGCCCTCCGTAGCGGTCGTAAACGCTACGATGGCCCGCACTCTCTGGCCCAATCAGGACGCGCTGGGCAAGCGCTTCACCACATCCTATCCTCCCGAATGGTACGAAGTGGTGGGAGTCGTGGCGGACAGCAACATCTATGGAAATTATTCACTGCCCCAGGCATACCTTCCGAAAATGTTCGAGCACGGAGAACTGCTGGTTCGAACGGTGGGTGACCCCAAAAGCCAGGTAACGCCGATCCGTAACCTGCTCAAGGACCGTTTCAAGAACCTCAAGGTCTCCGCCGCATGGACGGTGGAGGAGTCCATGGCGAGAATGGCCACGCCCGTCCGCTATATGACAATTCTGCTAACCTCCATGGCGATCATCGCCCTCCTGCTGGCCACAGTTGGGGTCTATGCCGTGACAGCCTTTTCCGTTTCCCAGCGGACCCATGAGATCGGGGTCCGCATGGCCCTGGGCTCCCGGCGGAGCCAAGTTCTCTTCTTCGTAATGCGTACCGGTACAGGCCTGAGTTTCCTTGGCATCGTTATCGGGCTGTTTATTGCATTTGCGCTCGGTCGAGTGCTGGCATTCTTCTTTCACGGCGTGTCCGGTGGCGACGTGTCAACTTATCTCGGCGTGGCGCTGCTGCTCCTGTTCGTCACACTCCTGGCCAGCTACATTCCCGCCCGCCGCGCCGCCAAGGTTGACCCGGTGGCGGCGTTGCGATGTGAATAGACCAGTCATAGTCTTCGAGCGAATCAGGTTAGTAAGCAATCTGTGCGAGGTCAAGAATTTTCCGATCAGAGCGAGATTCAGTCTCGTGGCATATCGACTCGAATTTTTCATTCGGGCTACGAGATTTATTAATAGGTCGCTATGTCATCTTCAAAGTCACAAGCTTTTGATCGAGAATTGAAAAAGGGGAGCGGCGAGTTATTGATTCTTTCCGTGATCGATGCCCAGCGTCGGCACGGGTACGACATCGGCAAATTGATCGAGCAGCGGTCCGGAGGCGCGTTGCGGTTCAACTTGGCATCGATTTACCCTCTGCTTTCTCGATTGGAGAAGTGCGGCTACATCAAAGGCAGGTGGGTAATAGAGGTCGGGCGGCGGCGACGTCGATTCTACCGCCTGACTTCGCAGGGCCGCGGGGCACTGGTTGCGCGGAGGCAAGCCTGGCGCGTATTTGTCGCAGCCGTCAATCGCATCACCAAAGGGCAATAGTGGAAAGTTGCACTTTAGAAGTTTCTTTCTGAGAAAGGAAGGAATCACGGTGTTGCAATACACGGTTTGTGCCGGAACCGCATACCCAAATTCCACAATCGAACAGTCTTACTCAGACAAACAGTCGCGCTGGGTCATAAGTCGTTGAAGTAGCGTGCGATGTTTTGCCATGCCGATGGCAATGTACCTGCCGAAAGCACGATTAACCGGCGCAACGGCTTGCTGGCCCAATGGCTCAATGGGAGGTTGGATGTTCACGCTGATTCAAGATCTGAAGTACGGCTTACGGATGTTAACGAAGAATCCTGGCTTCACGGCTGTTGCTGTCGTAACGCTCGCGCTAGGCATCGGAGTCAACACAGCGATCTTCAGCCTTTTGGACGCGGTCGTTAACTTGCGTTTTCCGATCAAGGACCAGAATCAGATCGTCAATCTTTGGGCCTCGAACGAGTCCTATGGGCCCAGAAACAGCCTTTCCATTCCTGACTTTCTCGATTATCGGAAACAAAACCGGGTTTTCGAAGACCTCGCTGCGTATTCTTTGGAGACATTTCATCTGACCCACGCCACTGAGCCTCAGCGCGTCGGAGGCAACCGAGTGTCCTTCAATTATTTCAGCCTCCTGGGAGTGCAACCGGCGATCGGTCGAAACTTCCTGCCCGAGGAGTCAGAGGCGGGCAAAGCGCGAGTGGTCATTTTGAGCCACGGGTTGTGGCAAGGCACTTTCGGGGCTGACCCCGCGATCCTTGGGAAAAGCATTACATTGGACCGTGAAAGTTACACGGTGATTGGGGTGATGCCTGCCGGTTTCCGGTTGTTCAACAGTATCGGCGACCTATGGGTACCGCTCGACCTAAGTTCCAGCGAGTTGAGCCGCGGCGCTCGTCAGGTAATGGTAGTCGGACGATTGAAATCTGGGGTTAGCAAAGGGCAGGCACAAACGGAAATGAGTAACCTCGCCTGTGGCTTAGCACAAGCCTTTCCCAGCACGAACAAGGGGTGGGACACCAAAGTCGTTCTCCTCCAAGATGAAATCGACAAAAGGTTGGAAGGGGGATTGGTCCTTATCATGGCCCCTGTCGTTCTGGTCCTGCTCATTGCATGTGCGAACGTGGCCAACCTCCTGCTGGCCCGGGCCTCGGTGCGTGAAAAGGAAATGGGAGTCCGCGCCGCAATGGGTGCTGGCCGGCTCCGTCTCATCCGCCAGCTTCTCACTGAAAGTGCGCTGTTCACGCTGCTTGCCGGAGGACTAGGTATCTCGCTTGGTATCTGGGGGATGTCGATTCTCCGTTCACTGTTTGCTGCCAGCATAAATAGCAATCCGCATTTGGACGCCCGGGTTTTGGGATTTGCGTTGCTCCTTTGTCTGTTAACGCCTCTGCTGTTTGGATTGGCCCCGGCATTCTACGCGACCAGACTGAACCTCAATGAAATCCTCAAAGAAGGAAAAAGAGGTTCCCGAGCCGGAGGTTCACACCGATTGCGGGAGTACTTGGTGGTTTCAGAGGTAGGTTTCGCCGTCGCTCTCTTGGGCCTCAGTGGTTTGCTCCTTCGCCTCTTCCTCCTGGTGGGCAATCCCAAGCCTACATTTGATTCCAGGAACCTGTTGACCATGACCATCTCCCTGCCCGAGGCTTCCTACCCCAAGGACCGCGACGTGGCTGGGTTTTATCGCCGGGCGCTTGAAGGCTTTCAATCTATCTCGGGGGTGGGATCGATAGGGGTCACCGACCGCCCTCCGCGATCTCTCCTCAGTGAATATCGGATGGCACTGCGGCCAATTGACATCGCAAGCGGACCTGGAGCGGAAGTGCGGGCCTCTGCCATAGTGTCCAATGTGAGTCCGGGTTACTTCTCAACGCTGGAGATTTCGCTGCGTCACGGTCGGTCCTTGATAGATGAGGACGCAGTTGGCGCTCCCCGCGTGGGAGTGATTAACGAAAGCCTGGCACGTTTATGGGGCGGAGCGGATCCCATCGGCATGAGATTGCGGGTAGTAAGCTCGAGTTCCGAGCAACCTTGGATTAGTGTTGTGGGGGTCGTTGCGGACATCATAAGTAACCACCTCGGGGCGGCTTTGCCCGGCGTTTACCTGCCCTGTGCCCAGAATCCCAAGCGAGCAATGACGTTCGTGATACGCACCCTTACACCTCCACTCGGCCTTGAGCAGCCTCTTAAGCGGGAGCTGTGGGCTTTGGATAGAGACCAATCGATGGAGGATGTACGGACAATAGAGCAACTCAAGTCCGATGAATTCGCCGGGCAGCGCGCGATGGTGGAGATGGTTGTAGCCTTTGCCGTGCTGGCTTTGGTTCTCGCCTCGACCGGGGTTTACAGCGTGATGAGCTATATTGTGGCGCAGCGCACACAAGAGCTTGGAGTCCGGATGTCGCTGGGAGCACGTCCGCGCGACATCGTGCAACTGGTAATGAAAGAAGCGATGCCGCTTGTCACGGGGGGCGTGGTAATAGGCTTGGCAGGGGCATATGCATTCGGATGCCTCCTCGGGCACGAGCTAACGGCAACTGGAATCAGGCCTTATGATCCAATAACATTCTCATGGGTTTCCCTTTTGCTCATGCTCGCAGCTTTTATGGCTTGCTATCTACCCACGCGTCGAGCCGTGAGAGTGGAACCTGTGGTGGCGCTGAGGTATGAGTAAGGCTCTCAGCGATACACGGTCAGCTCTAAGCTCGGAATCGATGCACTCCGCGAGTAGTAGCTGAGTACTGAAAGCTGGTTACTCAAAGCCGAGGATGCCGTCCGCGGTCTTGGAACTGCGGAAACCAGTCTGGAATTCCATCCTCTCGGCAGGCGGTTCTTTCAATTAGCCGCAATCCTGCGTCGAGTGCTGCGTAATCCATCAATCGCTGGCGGCATCGCGGGCATATTCGTACATGCTTTGCCTCGTCGGGGACGGGCTCCGCATCGTACCGCGGCGAACATGCTGTCTGGCATCAAGCCTACGTACCCTGCACCTTCTTTGCACTGGGACTCCTTCTGTCGGGCATCACGTTGCTGGCATGCTATATTCCCGCCCGGCGAGCAACCAAGATCGACCCCATGGTGGCGTTGAGGCATGAGTGAAGGCACCCTGTCGCCGCCCTGTTCGTTATCGCCAAGCCTAATCCCAATATCGAACACCACGCCGCTACTCGAAACTCCTAACCTTCCACTTAACCAATTTGATTCCATAGTTTTAGATACAGTCGGGCAATGGTACGCCCCGTGCTCGTTTACTCTCGGAGGCTGAACATGGATATCCCCCGCGAGGACGCAATCCGGAAGAGACGCATCCGCCGGATAATCTACACTCTGGCCGGACTTGTCGCCGTCGTCTCGGTGACGCTCGGCGTGTCCCGCCTCAAGCCCGCCCCTCCGAGCGTCGACAAGGCCACTGTCTGGCAAGACACAGTGAAGCGCGGCCCCATGTTGTTGGAGGTTCGCGGACTGGGCAGTCTTGTACCGGAAGAGATCCTGGTGATTCCTGCCCCTACTGACGGCCGGGTGGCGCGAAGGCTCCTACTGCCCGGCTCGCACGTTAACGCCGACACCGTCCTGATGGAATTGACCAACCCGGAGCAGGAGCAGGCCACGCTCGACGCCGAATGGCAAATGAAAGCCGCGGAGGCGCAATACAAAAGCACCAAGGCGGAACTTGATAGCAAGTTGCTGGACCAGAAGGCCCAGACGGCCACCGTGCAATCCGACTACACCGAAGCCAGGCTTAACGCTGAACGCGACGTGGAACTTGCCAAGCGCGGACTGGGTTCGGAGTTGAACGCCAAGGTGACGCGCGCCAAAGCGGAAGCCCTGGCCACGCGCACCGATATTGAGAAGCAACGCCTCGCCGTAAGCGCCGCTTCCGCCAAAGCGCAACTGGACGAGCAGCAGGCGAAGGTGGAGCAACTGCGCGCGCAGTGGCAACTGAAGAAGGCGCAACTCGCTTCTCTACATGTGCGGGCAGGGGCGGAAGGCGTTTTGCAGGAACTCTCCGTGGAAGTCGGCCAGCGCGTTGCCGCCGGAACTCCTCTCGCTAAAGTCGTGCAGCCCACGCGGCTGAAAGCGCAATTGAAGATCCCCGAGACCCAGGCCAAGGACGTGATCATCGGCCAGTCGGCGGCCATCGACACGCGCAATGGGATCATTCCCGGCCATGTGATGCGGGTTGACCCATCGGTGGTCGAGGGCAGCGTGACGGTGGACGTGAAACTTGACGCCGCACTTCCCAAAGGCGCGCGTCCCGACCTGAGCGTGGAAGGCACGATCCAAATTGAAAATCTCGCCGACGTCATCTACGTTGGACGTCCCGGCTTCGGCCAGCCCAACAGCACCGTGGGAATCTTCCGGGTTGACGAGAGCGGCAACATCGCCAGCCGCGTGCAGGTGAAGTTGGGCCGCGCCTCAGTGAACTCCGTCGAAATCCTGAGTGGCTTGCAACCCGGCGACAAGGTCATCCTCTCCGACATGTCGCAGTGGGACGCCTTCAACCGCATCAAGCTGGAGTGAGGGAATCGGGAGATCGGGTGATCCGGCCATTTAACGATTGAGAGTTAGGTGAAGGGTGAAGGAGCGATCGTGGACAAGCCACTAATGCCTAATACAACCAATGAAACCCTAAAGGGTTCAGTCGCCCAATGGGTCGACGGCCCAACGACTCAGTGACACGATGCCCGAAATGAGGACGGTAATGAGTCTACTGGTCCAAGATGTCCGTTTCGGCCTCCGGATGCTGGCGAAGAATCCCGGATTCACCTCCGTGGCGGTACTGACTCTGGCTCTGGGTATCGGGGCCAATACGGCCATCTTTAGCGTGGTGAACGCCGTGCTTCTCCGGCCTCTTCCCTACGCGGATGCGGACAGGTTGGTCAAACTTGATGAGACGAACGCACGACTCGACCATATGTCTGTCGCTTATCTCGACTTTCGAGACTGGCAGCGGGAGAACCACTCTTTCACTCAAGCGGCAGCCTTCGTGGAGGATCATCTTGTTCTGACCCTAACTGAAGGTGCTGAATATGTTCCCAGCAGGTACGCTTCGGCTGACTTCTTCTCAGTGCTGGGAGTGCAATTAGCGCTGGGCCGGGCATTCTTGCCCGAAGAAGACCAGCAAGGTGGACGCCCTGTTGTCATCATCAGCCACCAATTGTGGCAACGGCATTTTAGCGGAAGCCTGCAGGTGCTTGGCAAAGCCGTGACTTTGAACCGTAAAGCCTACACTGTCGTGGGCGTTCTTCCCGGCAGTTTTCAGCTTTTTAGGGCGGAAGACGTTTACATCCCGCTCGGCCAATTCGATCCCGTCCAGCTCCAAGACCGTAAAATCCGCTCGGGAATCTCTGTTGTCGCCCGCCTTAAGCCCGGCATAACGCTTGATCAGGCACGCTCCGACATGGCGCTCGTACAGCGGCGAATTGCGCAAACCTATCCGGACGCCGCCAAGGGAGTTGGGACTATTGTTGTGCCCCTCAAGCAGTACCTCGTGGGCAATATGGGGCGGACTCTCATGCTGTTCTTTGTCGCGGTTGGGTTCGTTTTACTCATCGCTTGCGCCAACGTTGCCAACCTAATACTTGCACGCTCCGCTGCGCGCGGCAGAGAGTTTGCGATCCGTTCCGCCCTAGGGGCGGGTCGCGCTCGGCTGATCAGGCAATTGCTGGTGGAGAGCGTGCTGTTCGGACTCATGGGCGGAGCGTTGGGATTGGCCGTTGCCGCGTGGGGAACCCGTCCAGGGCTCGCCGCTATCCCCGGAGGCTTGCCCCGCAGTTCTGAGGTTGGGATTGACCCCCATGTGCTTGTGTTTACCCTGGCCATCTCTATCTTCACTGGCATTCTGTTCGGTTTGGCGCCTTCACTCCAGAGCACAAAAACAAATTTGCAGGAGTCGCTCAAGGAACGAGCTGGAGGTGCGGCAGGCAGACGTAACCGGACGCAGGGTGTCCTGATTATTGCTGAGACTGCCCTCACGTTGATTTTGCTGGTGGCGGCGGGGCTGATGATACGCACCATCTGGCGGCTCACGGATACCGACCCAGGATTTGACCCTAACGACCTCCTTACTCTTAAGACAGCGCTTTCGCCGCAAGTCGCGTCGAGCCCAGAAAAGATCCGCATGGCTTTTCGCCAGCTCCTTGGACAGGTGGAAGGCATTCCCGGGGTAAAAGCGGCAGGGCTCACTAATATGGTCCCCTTAAGCCCTATGTTCAGCACAATCGACTTTTGGATCGGGCCTCAAACCACCCCTCCGCCTCAGGCGGACATGACTGGGGCGTTGTGCTTCATCAGCAGCCCCGGTTATCTCCATTCCATGGGAATTCCGTTATTGCGTGGGCGCTTGCTTACTCGGGAGGATACGCTAAGTTCTCCTCGCGTGGTGGTGGTGGACAATGTCCTTGCACAGAGATTCTTTCCTGGTACCGACCCGGTCGGCAAACGAATCAATATGGATTTCCTGGGGCCAGCAGAGATCGTGGGCGTCGTCGGCCACGTTAAGCACTGGGGACTTGGTTCCGACGCCGGCGCTAAGATCCGATGCGAGATCTACTTCCCTCTGGAGCAGGTTCCCGATAAGTTCATGAGCATGACCGCGGGAGGAATGACCGTCGTCCTGCGGACGCACTCGGATCGAATCACAATTGTCCCTGCTGTCAGGCGGGCGATCATGGGTCCTGGGAAAGACCAGCCGGTTTTCAATTTGCAGACCATGGAGCAGGTCATCGGCGCCTCGCTAGTCGGCACTCGCTTTCCACTGATCCTGCTCGGAATCTTCGCCGGCGTGGCCTTGCTTTTGGCTTCCGTCGGAATTTATGGCGTGGTCTCATATTCGGTGAACCGACGCACACACGAAATGGGTATCCGGATGGCGCTCGGTGCCCAGCGCGGAGACGTCCTGAAACTCGTCATTGGGCAGGGGCTCAGGCTGGCACTTATAGGTGTGGGAATCGGCATTATCGGCGCGTTGGCACTGACACGCTTCTTGTCGAGTCTGCTCTATGGTGTCAAGCCCACCGACCCGGTGACGTTTATTGCCGTCTCACTGATTCTGACCGCAGTGGCGCTCATCGCGAGTTACATCCCCGCCCGACGGGCAACGAAGGTCGATCCCATGGTGGCGCTGAGGTACGAATAATTGCCGATTGTCGATGGCCGATTGTCGATTGGCGGAAAGACGAAACTCGAAACTGGAAACTCGAAAATCGATACTCGAAGATGCAACGTGCAAGATGGTCGACGAATTTCCAGTTTCCAATGTCCAGTTTCGATTTTCGGTCTTTGATGAGCCGATGGTTAGATGATCGGATGAGCGGATGGCAAAAACTCTCCTCCTTAGTTAAGGAGGGGTGCCCGAAGGGCGGGGTGGTTGGTTTTAGCTGAAGGCTGAGAGCTGATAGCTGACAGCTGAGAGCTGACAGCCGGCCACTGAATACTGACGACCGACAACTGAGGACTGAACGATGAGCACGTTACTCCAAGACCTGAAGTTCGGCCTGCGCATGTTGGCAAAGAATCCTGGCTTCACGGCGGTGGCGGTACTCACGCTGGCGCTGGGCATCGGGGCGAACACAGCCATCTTTAGCTTGATTGATGCCGTCATGTTGAAAACACTGCCGGTAAAGAATCCGCAGCAACTCGTCGTGCTGAGTCGGCGCCAGACGAAGGCGGTGCGGGGGGGCCCGGGCTATAGCGGGCACGGCAATAGCTCCCTCTCTTACTTAGGCTTCAAACGGTTGCGAGGTCACAACGACATCTTCTCCAGCGTAATCGGCTTCGTGCCTCTCGGTACCGGCCCCGAAAGCGTCACGGTAAACATCGACGGCCGACCGAGCGTGGCCGGCGGCGAGATGGTCAGCGGGAATTATTTTACCGGGCTTGGCGTCTCGCCGATCCTGGGCCGCGTGCTTACGGAAGCCGATGAGGACCATGCTGCGCGCGTCACGGTGCTCGGGTATGGCTACTGGACACGCAAGTTCGGGCGCGATCCGGCGGTCATCGGAAAGACGATTACGCTCGGTGGCGAGACCTTCAGCATCGTGGGTGTGGCGCCGCCCGAGTTCTTTGGGGTCGAACCCGGTCGGGCGCCTGACTTTTGGATTCCCCTGATTGACGTACCCAGCCTCGGTCCCTGGGGCGTCGTGTCGCAGTCCCCTTTCACCTCCAAGAGCTGGTGGTGGCTATTGATCGTGGGGCGCCTGAAGCCCAGCGTAAGCCAGTCGCAGGCACGGGCCGCTCTCGACATATGGATTCGGCAAAGCCTCACCGATGAGGTGGGCCTCGCGCCGGCGGACGCACGAGCTTTCTCGGTTGGCCTCGACCCCGCTAGCCGCGGACTCGACAGCTTAAGGGGGAAATTCTCACAGCCTTTGCTCATTTTGATGGGCGTGGTCGGTCTGGTGCTGCTGATCGCCTGCGCCAACATCGCCGCGCTGCTGCTGGCGCGCGCTCAGGGCCGCCGCAGGGAAATCGCCATGCGCCTGGCCTTAGGGGCTTCGCGTGTGCGCCTCATTCGCCAACTGCTTACCGAGAGCTTATTGCTGGCGGCGGCCGGGGGAATGTGCGCGATGGCGGTGGCGGGTTGGGGGGCGAGGATTCTCCTCCGACTGATGTCGGGCGGACCTTCGCTGCCGTTGGAAGTTCACCCCAGCCTGACGGTAGGAGGTTTCGCCACCGGGGTTTCGGTGCTTACGGGAATCCTGTTTGGTCTCGTGCCGGCGCTCGGCTCAACCCGCTTAAGTCTCAGCCCTACCCTCAAAGAAAACGCGCGCGGCGCTCTCGGAAGCCGCAGCGCACGTTGGAGGCTGGGAAAATCATTGGTGATCGCTCAAA
>JARLGN010000440.1 GCA_031292775.1 Acidobacteriota bacterium
CTGGGTTTGAACCTTCCCGCCACGTCGTTTCCTACCGGCTCGGGATTCCCCCACTTCTACTTCGGCGGAGCCGCTCAGGACATTGCCGGTTTCAATCGCATTGACCCGGTGGAGTCGCGGAATATGGAGTGGGGCGACAACTTGACCTGGACGCGCGGTCAGCACACGATGAAATTCGGAGCTGTCGTGCACCGGTTCGGGGTCAACGAACAGTCGAGTTTCAATGGCGCCGACAATCTCGGCGAGTACCACTTCAGCAATTTCATTCCCAGTGCGCAGAACCCGGCCGTGAATGCCGGAACCGGATATTCCGGAGCGAATTTCTACCTTGGTCTCCCCGTATATGACGAGCTCGACAACGCCGGTCCGGACTATCAAGGCGAAGCTTACCACTACGGGTTGTTTGGACAGGACAGTTGGAAGGCCTCGCGGCGCTTGACGATAAATTTCGGGCTGCGCTGGGAGTTCAACGGGCCTTTCACCGAGAAGTACGGGAACATCACGAACTTCGACCGCGAAGGACAATATAAGGGAGATGCGATTTGCCCGGGAACGGGAAGCACGTGTCAGGCCCCGGCGTCACAACAGTTTCTACTGTCCTTGAATGGCGCGCAGTTGGTAACCGCTGCCCAGGCCGGATGGCCCCAATCCTTGCGTTGGTCGTACAAGAAGGACTTTAACCCGCGCTTCGGCTTCGCCTGGCTGCCCTTTGCCGATTCGACACGCACGGTCATCCGCGGTGGCTACGGCATTTACAGCATGCAAGAACTCGGACCAGTTCTTAATTCGCTGACGGGTATCCATACCGCCGCGCAGATCGAATATAACCTCAACGTGGATACGTCGGTGACCCCCCATGTCCCGTCCGCGGAGTGGCCGAATACGACTACCTCACTTCCGAGCTACGCCCCCTCGCCGCTTCAGGGTATGAGTACCGCGAACGAGCCCTACTTAAAGGACCCCTACACGGAGCAGTGGAGCCTGACGGTCGAGCATCAATTCACCAACACCACCAGCTTGCGGGCCACCTACACCGGCCAGCACGCAATGAAGCTGATCTACAATCCCAACCTGAATCAAATCCCATTTAATACTGAGGGGTACGGAGCTTTAGGGCCTCCGGGAGGGCTCCCCGGGCCCAATTTCTGTAAGAACCCGGATGGCTCGGCCATGCCCGCCGGCGCCTGCCGACCGTACCAGAGCTGGGATTACCTGAGTTCACGCGACAACGGGGGGACGCTCCAATACGAGGACTTCACCCTCCAGGTCAAGAGGAACACCCACGGCATGATGCTGTCCTCAACTTACATCCTGTCGCGCGCGATGACCAATATGGAGGGCCCGGGCGGCAATTCGAACTTCACCACGGAAGCCGGCAACCGGCCCTCGAGCTGGTTCAATCTCTGGCTCGATTGGGGTCACCAGTTCCAAGTCCCCACCCAACGCTGGGTGACGAACTTCGACTACACCTCGCCCTTCGGCAAGGGCGAAGCGTGGGGGGACAAGGTTCCCGCCGCTGGCCAAGCGGTGCTGGGAGGCTGGCAGTTGTTCTCGATTATCACCCTCGCCAGCGGGCATCACGAGACAGCGAACACTATCTGGAACACCGAGGGCATTGAATCGCCGCAACAGAACCGGCCGGACTTGGTGTCCGGTCAGGACCCCAACAACGGCCCCAAAACGGCGGCACAGTGGTTCAACCTCGGCGCTTTTACTAGCGCGACGTTTCACACCGGTAACAATGTCAACTACCTGGGCCGCATGGGTAACGCCCCGGTGGGCGATATCGTTGGCCCGGGGATGTGGGACGTGGATCTCGGCCTGCGCCGGAATTTCAAGCTCAACGAGCGTTTCACTCTGGCGGTCATCGCGCAGGCAAAGAACCTCTGTAACCATGCTGACCTCGGGGATGCAGGTGAGACCCTCGATAGCACCAGCACCTTCGGCAAGATTTTCGGACTGCGCTCGGATGGTCCGGGGATGCGAACGATCATCCTCGGCGGGCGTTTGGAATTCTAAGCAAAGTTGATGGATCCCGTCTGAATCTGAAGGGGAATGGGGCCAGCCCCGCCTGGCCCCATCTCTTCGAACCACGGATGCGACAATTCTGCAACCGCTGCGCGTACGGGCGTGGGGGATCACCGGGGCTTAACCAGATTCCCGCGTGCCCTCAGCCCCGCAGCATCAGATACAAGATGGTGGTCTCTCGATCTGTCGGCTCTTTGAAATGTGGTGTGGCGGGAAGTCGGCGATTTTGTGGCTGGAGTGATGGAAAACGGTGAGCGCATGGAGCGTAATCGCGGATGGGTCAGAACAATCCTAAGTGACATTCACTTCTGGGTTCCATTGGCAGTCTTATTAGGCGGGTTGTTGCTGCTGGGCTGCATTCGCTAATCCCCGTCTATGTTTGGGCTCTCAAGGGTTATTGGCATTAGGCCACGCGCGAATCAAAGCGCCAGCTTGCATTAGGCAGCACGTGGAAGACAGGAACGGAGATTGCGCCGATAAATTGCATACTGTATATTAACTACTAAATAATAAAGGCGATTATCCAATCACGGGGATTGCAGATAGGAACAAAAGTCATGAGGGATGGAAACATTCAAATTGGTGTTCTGGGCGTGGGGCGGATTGGGAAGATCCATGTCGAAAACCTGGCAAATCGAATTCCGGGAGCAGCAGTGGCGGCGGTATCTGACGTTCTACCGGACGAGTTAGCGGCTATAAATGCCAAATTTGATATTCCGAAAGCGTATTCGGATTACCGGCAGATTCTTGAACTTTCGGATGTGGATGCAGTGGTCATCTGCATGCCGACCAATTTGCACTGCGAGGCGATCATGGCTGCTGCTGCCGCAGGCAAGCATATTTTCTGCGAGAAGCCCGTGGATCTGTCGATTGAGAAGATCGCGAGAATAAATGCCGCAGTTCAAGAGTGCGGAATCCAGCTAATGGTGGGTTTTAACCGACGGTTCGATCCCAATTTTCTGAAAGTGCACGAAATGGTGAACTCCGGCAAAGTCGGAACGCCTCACGTCTTGAAAATCACCAGCCGCGATCCCTCGCCTCCCCCCGAAGACTATATCCGAGCCTCAGGGGGAATTTTTCTGGACATGACCATTCACGATTTCGACATGGCTCGCTACCTGATGGGCAGCGACGTTACGGAAGTGTACGCAAGAGCGAATGTACTGGTTGACCGGGTCTTTGAGAAAGTCGGTGATTGGGATACGGCGATTACAACTCTGGCGTTCCAGAACGGTGCTCTGGGGACAATCGACAACAGCCGCAAAGCCGTCTACGGCTACGATCAGAGGGTCGAAGTATTCGGCAGCGAAGGCATGGTGGCCGTGAAGAATAACAGTCCGGATAACCATGTCCACCTTGACCGCGCAGGGACGCACGCGTCCTTGCCGTTAAACTTCTTCATGGAACGATATTCGGAGTCCTATTTAGGAGAAATGAAAGCCTTCGTCAATTCGATTCGGGAGAACAAGCCGGTGCCCGTGAACGGAAACGACGGGCTCATGGCTGTTGCGATTGGGTTGGCGGCGGCGAAATCGGCAAAAGAGAACAGGCCGGTCAAGGTGAGTGAAATTCAATGAGGGGTGCACCGGTATGAATTGTCGTCTTAACGTCGGCGTTGTCGGACTGGGTCGAATGGGCCGCGTCTATGCAACCAATTTGGCTCAACGGGTACCAAACGCGCGACTCGTGGCGGTGGCGGACTCTCAAGCAGATGTTGCCGAAGCGTTGGCAAAAGAATTCGACATTCCCAAATGGTATAGGGATCACCGTGACTTGCTGAATGATAAAGATGTAACAGCGGTGATTGTCGTAACTTCCACAAGCCAGCACGGAACGATTGTCATGGATGCGGCGAGAAGCGGGAAGGCTATTTTTTGCGAAAAGCCAATGTCCACTTCGTTGCAAGAAGCTGAGCAAGTGCTTCAATGTATTGCAACCACGGGCGCGTTTTTCCAAGCCGCCTTTCAACGGCGTTTTGACGCGGGATATGTCGCGGCGAAGAAGAAAGTTGAGGCAGGGGAAATTGGCACTCCCGTGCTCTTCCAATCAACCTCGCGAGATCCCTTTCGTCCGCCGCTCGAATTCTGTGACCCGAAAGTCAGCGGCGGGCTGATTGCCGACATGGGAATTCATGATTTTGATGTGGGGCGCATGTTTATGGGGGATGTCAGAACCGTGCACGCCATCGGTGGGGCCTTGGCGTACCCCGAGATGAAACCGATTGGCGATATTGACAATGCCGTCATCGATATGGTTTTCGAAAGCGGCGCATTGGGCGTCGTGCAACTCAGCCGAAATGCCGTCTTCGGCTACGATATTCGAGGGGAAATCTGGGGGACGAAAGGATCTATACAGATTGGGTATTTCCGGGAAACGCCGATTCTCGTCATGACCAAGGAAGGAATCACTCATGACGTCGTACCGTACTTTATGCAGCGCTTTGAAAAGGCCTACCTCGCGCAAATCCAGGATTTTGTGGATAACGTCCTGCATAACCGGCAACCATCCGTTACAGGAGCGGACGGGGTAGCGGCGATGCGGGTGAGTCAGGCTGCAACCATGTCTCTTAACGAGAATCGATCAGTCGAAGTCGGCAGGGCGTAGTAGATCTGTTTGATCTAATGGAGTCACCAGGAGGTATCAAAGCTTGGGTTCCCTGATTACTGCGAGCCTGTCTGAACAGTCGCGCCAGCGCAAACTCCAGATGCTTGGAGTAATGTGCGGATTCTCTGCCGCGCTGTGGCTGGCGGCGGCGGAAGCGCCGACCAAATTGGTTTCCATCGCCGTCTCCCCCTTTGTAATTTCCTTCATGATGGTTCTTGGCGCATTCATTTCGCGCTGGAGCCTGCCAGCATTGGTCCGGGGGACTTCGGACATCGGTTCGGACCTGCGGCAAGTTCCCCACCTTGTCGTCTGGGGATTGTTGGCAGGGTGTCTTTGGGCGGTGGGAAACACCTTGACGATCCTGGCGGTGCGAGACATAGGCCTGAGCGTTGCGTTCCCCCTGTGGAACTCCAACAGCCTGATCGGCATTCTATGGGGCATTTTACTGTTCCGGGAACTGCGCCGCGCCGGCTGGCTGCGCTGGGTGGGAGTCATTGGCGGAGCGTTGGTGCTCTTCGGAGGCGCCGTGTTGCTGTCCCTGGCTTCCACCTCGCAAGGTCATCACGACCATGCCGTGCGCGGCGTTGTGGCGGCATTGGGGGCAGGCGCCGTTCTCGGGTCGATGTATATTCCGTACCGGAAGGCCTACATTACCGGCATGAACCCGCTTACCTTTGTCACCATCTTCACGTTTGGGGAGATTGTGACGATGACCGTGCTGGCTGCCACTTTCACGGGGGGACTGCTGCCTTTCTGGCACGAGCTGATCAAGAGCCGCAGCGTGGCCCTCTGGCCGCTGCTCGGTGGATTCATGTGGGTGGTGGGAGATCTGTTTCAGAACTATGCGGCAAAATACATAGGAATCAGCCGCGGCATTCCTTTGTCTAACACCAACCAGTTGTGGGGATTGCTTTGGGCCATTCTGGTCTTCGGTGAGCTGCGCGGCCTCGGGCGGGGCGTGTACGCCCAGGTGATCGGGGGATCGCTTTTGATGGCGGCCGGCGCCGTGGCGATTGCATTCTCATCGGCGACCCAGTCGGAGTACACGAGTTGGAAAGATGCCGCCCAGCGGGAGAGCAGCCTTTACGGCATCGAGCCTTCGTACGTTGCTTCGCGCATGGAGGGCAAGGACGTGAATCCCCGCGGCCGCGGACGCAGCTTCATCGATTGGCTTCTCATCGGAGGGGCCACGTTAATATTTGTTGGCTTTGCTTCCATGGCCGCCATTCCCGCCATGGAACTCCATTGGGGCTGGCTCTTCGCTCTCACATCAGCGATGCTGATGGTCCTAGTGGCAGGGGGATGGGCCCTTTGGAAAACGACCAGGTTCAATTAGGAGTTTTGGTTATCCTTGTCCGCAGAGGAATAATGCAATCAAGTACTCTACGCTCTTTCGCGCTGGCTTCCGCTGTTTTGGGGCTAAGCTTGGCAATCATAGGCCCATATGGCAAGGGGCAGGAAGCCCCCCCGAAATCGATTGTCCGCCTTCCGTCAAGCAAGGTCCTCCTGAATCCCCTTCCGGGCCAACCGCAGCGGACCAACAGTTTCCTCACCGCCGTGGCGCTCAGCCCGGATGGCCGATTTCTTGCGTTGCTCAATAATGGCCGGAGGACGGAAGAGTCGGGTTATCAACAATCCATCTCCGCCCTGGACCTGCAAACTAATAAACTCTTCGACTATCCGGACGCCCGCCTCCAAATAAACGCGCGACAAACCTTTTTCCTGGGGCTTGCCTTTAGTGATGATGGCAAGCAGCTCTACGTTTCCTTCGCCTCCTTGACCGATCCTGAGGGCAAGCTTACGGGTGATACAGGGAACGGCGTCGCCGTTTATGCTTTCACGGATGTCCGCGTGACACCCCAAGCGGATCGGGGCGATGGAGCGCCAGGCTCTGGCGATTCCGACCCCGCAGAACGAGCGCTGGCCGATGGATTTCATTTCCGATGCGCTGAGTGCGGGACGGAAGTTTCGGAGCCTGAACATCGTGGATGATTTCAATCGAGAATGTCTGGCGGCGGAAATGGACACGTCGATCATGGGCACTCGGGTTGTGCGCGTGCTGGAGCGCTTGTGGGATTTTCGAGGATTACCGCAGATCATGATGATAGACACTGGCCCGGAGTTTGCAGGCTCTCAAACCCTGGAACTCGCCTTATGATTGGTACAGAAAACGGGGCAGCTCAAGGCGAATCGACGACCGGATCGGATTTCAGCGGCGAGAGAGGTAGGGGGCGGCAAAGTGTCGAGAACACGGGTCGAAAGTGGGCCGTTGCGTTCTTTGGGGCTTTCGCGAGAGGCACGAATGGTGCCTGCCGTGGCCCACAATAGGAGCCTGCACTACAAACCTGAATCACGATGGCATTGGGCGGCGGAGAGTGGATTATGGAAACTCGGGGTGAATTCCTTCAGGGAGTATGCATGAAGTACTTGGTTCGTTGTTGTGCTGTGTTCGCATGGATGATTTTTTGCTGTACTCCGTCTTTCGCCGCACCCGCTACCCAGCGGCATCAAACCGAGAATGTTATTTTTGTGATGACCGACGGCCTGCGCTGGCAAGAGGTCTTCCGGGGCGCCGATGCTTCCTTACTGAACAAGGAGAACGGTGGAGTTGATGACGTCCCTGCGTTACAGAAGGCGTATTGGCGCGATACCGAGGAAGCTCGCCGCGCGGCGCTCATGCCTTTTCTATGGAGTGTCGTGGCGAAGCAAGGGCAAGTCTACGGCAACCAAGACAAAGGTTCCGAGGCTCATGTTACGAACGGGCTGAACTTCTCTTATCCGGGTTACAGCGAGACTCTATGCGGGTTCGCTGACCCCCGGGTTAAGAGCAACGACAAAGTTCCGAACCCCAACGTTACGGTACTCGAATGGCTCAGCCAAAGGCAGCACTATCGGGGCAAGGTCGCTGCGTTCGCCGCCTGGGACTTATTCCCTTTCATCCTCAATGCGGCTCGAGCTGGATTTACCATTGATGCAGGCTATGATGCACTGAGCAACGGTCCCGTCACGCCGCGGCTCGAACTTCTCAATCGCCTGAAGGCTGACGGACCACGCATCTGGGACGAGGAGCCCATTGATGCCCTTCCGTTTTATACCGCACTTGAATACCTGAAGGTTAAGAAGCCGCGGATTCTCTATCTTATGCTGGGAGAAACCGACGATTGGGCCCACGACCGTAATTATGCCCAGTACCTCCATGCGGCGCACCGCGCGGATGCTTATGTTGAAACCCTCTGGAACACGGTGCAATCGATGCGCCAGTATCAACACAGAACCACGCTGATCTTCTCTTCGGATCATGGCCGCGGAGACGGACTCCGGGATTGGAAAGACCATGGCGAGAAAATCCCTAGCTCGAAATACATCTGGATGGCATTCCTCGGTCCTGACACGCCTGTGCGCGGTGAACGCTCGCGTATTCCGGCAGTCGAACAGAATCAAATCGCGGCAACATTGGCCGCGTTTTTGGGTGAGGATTATGTTTCCGACGTTCCGAAAGCCGGTAAGCCGATTTCCGATGCGTTGCCACAATAAGGTGCGTCCGCTGCGTTGGCGACGGAAGCGCTTCGTCAATCCTTAGCGACACCGCGATCATTCCCTCCGCGACGTCGCCACTGCCCGTGCGGATTCTCGTGAGTGGGCAAAGGAAATGCCCGATCATTATCGCGTTTGGGATGTCGATTCCGGCGGAACTTTGCTGGAAGGAGATTATTCTGTGAAGGCAAATGAAAACTCGGAACTCGGCCAAATCCTGGCTTTTAATTCGGACAAGCGGCTTTTCCTGATTGAATGGACGGCGAATGGCAAGAAGTATTCGAACCATTATCTACAAGGCATGCCGCCCTACTCTCTCTCAGTATAAAGTGTGGCTCACGAAGATCGCTGCGTTGGAGGAGGGCTTTGACGCAGCGAGCATCGGCAAGTAAACCCCCGGTGTGCGACGATGGCGTAGGTGGGGAGACCGGCAACAACCGTGCATTCTGTCTCTCCCCAACTGAATGGGTTCCAACGTCCTGCCCCGGCTAATAATCTCAATTACGACCGCGACCGGTAGCCACTGCGGTTGTCAAGGATTAGGCGAGACCTGGAATTGGTCCTTCTTGCAGCCGACGAACGATGAAGGGCAGAGTGGGATCGCAAATGGATCAGACATCATCCCGGCAAGGTAATATCCTATATGACTGGCCAGGTGAGGGTTGTGAATCCTCACTGAAGTTTTTGGATTCAGCTCAACTGGGACCGCAACCTTACGACGCGGTAATCGTTGGAGCCGGGGTTGTCGGCTGTGCACTGGCCTATAGACTCTCCCGGTTCCAATTGCGCGTGTTACTGGTCGACAAGAACTTCGATGTGGGCGAAGGTTCCAGCAAGGGTAACAGCGCCATCATCCACACGGGCTTCGATGCCACCCCTGGGAGCCTGGAATCGGAACTGGTTACTCAGGCCTCCAGGCAATGGCCGACCCTGGCGGAGAAGCTCAAGATTCCTTATGACCCATGTGGCGCAGTGCTCCTGGCCATTGATGATGAGCAGGAAGCGCAACTTCCCAAAATCCACAAGAAGGCTTTGGCGAACGGTGTCGATGATGTCAGGCTGCTCACACCCCCTGAATTGAGGGAAATAGAGCCCAACGCTCCCCCGGATGTCCGGGGCGGCATCGCGGTACCCAGGGAATCGATCGTCGACCCCTTTACAGCCTCGATCGCATTTGCCGAGGTCGCGCTGGCGAACGGCGTCGATCTTCTTTTGGGAGCTTCAATCGTTGCGGTGGAGAATCCGGATGCAGCGGTCAAGACTCTTATGACCTCGTCGGGGAAGCGCGTCACCACCCGCATCCTTGTGAACGCGGCGGGTTTGGGGAGCCGCGCCCTCGCTGACGCCTATGCCGGCCAACCATTCGATATCAACCCGCGTCGAGGCCAGTTTCTCATCTTTGACAAATTCAGCCGGCCCTTAGTCAGAGGGATCCTGTTGCCCGTTCCAACGCCCCAAACCAAGGGTGTGCTGGTGATCCCGAGCATCTTCGGCAACTTGATCGCCGGCCCCACAGCGGAAGATCTGCCGCTTGGCTCACCTGATGCCACTTGTACCACGAAGGACGGCCTGGAAGCGGTGTTCGACGGAGCAGCGCGACTTTTTCCTCGTTTGAAAGGACAGATGGTCATCGGCGCGTATGCCGGCGCCCGCTGCAATTGTTCACAGGGAAGTTATCTGATCCGGTACAACGATCACCATCCGGGAATTCTCAGCGTCATTGGCATCCGTTCTACGGGTCTAACATCCTCCCCTGCGCTTGCTGATTACCTGATTCGGGGTCTGGTTGACAACTGCGAATTGAAGCTGCAAGAAAAACCTGAAGCAATGGACTGCCGGCCTGAACACAGGTGGCCAGGGTGGTGGCGCAAGCCTTTCGAGAATGAAGACATGTTAAGGCGGCGGCCAGATTATGGTCGGTTCACATGCACTTGCGAGAACGTGTCGTGCGGGGAAGTTATTGATGCTTTGGAATCACCGCTGAAGCCGCGCACTCTGGACGCGGTCAAGCGGCGAACCAGGGCGCTGATGGGAAGGTGCCAGGGGTTTGGATGTCTGGTAGCTCTAGCTGAGGTTATTTCGAGCCGCTGCGGCATTCCGCTGGAAAGCGTAACCAAGAACGGCCCGGGGAGTGAACTGCTGAACTCTTAGCTGCGGATGTGCGGAGTAGCAACGAAAATGAACTCGATTGAGAAAGCCAAAGTTCTGGTAATCGGTGCCGGGCCCGCAGGGGTGGGCGTGGCGACGGGGTTGGCTCGCCGCGGGATAAATCCTGTCGTTTTGATTGACAGGAACGAGAGCGTCGGGGGGGTGCCGTCGCTTTACAAACCGAGACCCGGCGGTGTCCCCACGTTTGTGCTTTGGTCCCAGGGGCGGTTGGTCTCTGGCGACCAAATGGCCACACACCTCACCGACAAGCTGCAGGATAGCAAGGTTGAGATGTGCCTTGAGACCCAGGTAATTGAAATCTCGGCAGACGAGAGAAAGTTAACCCTGGTGAACCCCAGCCGCGGAAGGTTCCAAGTATCGGCTGATGCCGTGGTGCTGGCGTGTGGCGCGCGAGAAAGAACACCCGTCGAACGAGGCTGGATATTCGGCTCCCGCCCGAGTGGCCTCTTGTTCACCAAGAACTTGTTGGAGTTGATTGACCAGTGCAAGGTCCGCGTGGCCTTAAGGCCGGTCATTCTTGGATCGGATCTGATCGCTTACTCCGCAGCGGCCAAGTTGAAGTCCATCGGCGGTTCCGAGGCGGTCATGGTAGATCGCCCGTCCTTGCCCGATTGCAGTCTTCCAGCCAGACTCTATTTTAGGCGTTGGGCGAACCCCCAATATCAAGGCGGCGCCAAAGTGGTGACGGTGGCGGGTACTCGATCCGTCTCAGCCGTGGCGCCAGCGAACGGCACCAAAATACGGGGCGACATGCTTATGGTCTGTGGCGATTTGGTGCCCAACACCGAGTTGGCGTTAATGGGGAATCTGCGTGTGGACATGGCGTCACGGCGGGTTGCAGTCGGCTCGGATTATCAGCTCTCAAAATCAGGGTGGTTTGCCGCCGGGAATATCCTCGGCAGTTATCACGGCGCGGAATGGTGTTACTTCAA
>JARLGN010000441.1 GCA_031292775.1 Acidobacteriota bacterium
ACTGGCCTCCCCCTCGCCCCAACCGCCCGGCGAAGTGCCCTTGAAAATGCCCCCAATTTGGCCATCCTCCGCCGGAATTGTCCAAACCGCGCTTTTCCTGCCTCCCCCGTGCCTTTGCCTGCCAACATACCGAAGCCGCTGGCGCTAACGCGCCGCCCTTGACTTGCCAACCGAACCGGCCTAGGATTTGCGCCGAGGGGGGATCCTTTCCCCATGGCCAGCCATCCTGCTCCTCGCTACTGGACCTTGCGCCGCGCTGCCCGCGCATTTTGGGATGCCGTCTTCGGGGACGAGAAGACCGTGCTTAGCCTTCTTTCCGAACCCGGAGCGGTACTGGGCTCGACGCGGAGGGGACACGTCGTCGACGATCGTGGGGCGGCAAGAACCTGCATCGACAATCCCCTTTTCGATCTCTCCCGAATCCTTCTCCCAATTCCTATCCATGCTCATCCAATGACTTCACATCTGCCCAGAGATCGCACTCTCCCGCTCTATAACTCTGCCATCCTACAAGGAGGAAATAACCATGAAGCGGCTATCATGCGTTCTTTACCTGATTGTGATCTTTGCGCTTTCTGTCGTTGGCCAGGAGCAGCGCACGCGCGACCTCTATTTGAGCTATAAGTCAGGGAACTCATCCGCAGGCCAGCCCGGAGCCAAGGTCGTGGTGGCCCTGAATCGCTCTGATGCGATTCAGATGGTGTCGCCAGACACGGTTTTTCGCAGCGGCGATAAGGTGCGGTTCTACCTCTCCCTGAATTTCAATGGGTACCTGGCCGTCTTGAATAAAGGAACGTCGGGGCGAATCGTCCGGCTCTACCCGTACCCCGGCGCTCCCAACCCGGTACACGCATCAGGAGAAATCGTCGTACCTGGCAAGGATGCATGGTTCGCTTTCAACGAGACTCCGGGCATTGAAGAGGTGACATTTCTGATGTCCAAAGATCCCATCAAGGAAGTAGAAGAGCGGAATCCTGGAACGTCGGATAGCCAAGGGCTGGAGCCAGCTTCCGACCGTTCCGGGGATGAGAATGTGCAGAGGTCAATAGTAGCCTTGGATAAACGTGCGCAGCACCAAGCCCGGGATCTTCACTTGGAAATCAGCGATAAAGCCGCATTCGGGGTCGCTTCCGAAAAGGAGCTTCTCGGACTCGTGAAGTTCACCGTGTTCCTGAAGCATGAGAAATGAGATAGGAAATTATCAAGTGGCAGGGGCTGTTGTTTCGCCCGCGGAGTTTGCGCTCGCGAAGGGAGGGAGCGAGCCGGGTCTGCATTTCCGGACAAAAAGTGGCGGCGCGGAATGGTTGTATGCGGACTCGGAAGCAAAATAGGGATTTCGGAATTTCTTGAGAGGAGAAAACTAATGTCAAAACGATGGTGCGGGGGAATGCTTGTCAGCGTTTTGTTTGCCGGGGCTTTGCTGGCACAACAAGACCGGGACCTCCATCTGGTTTCCAGCAAGAGCAATGATGGTTCCGTTTCTGGAGCATTGGCCGGAGAGACGGTCAATTTAGGGATCTATCATGCCCTATTAATTGGTATTAACCAGTATCAACATCCCGAGTTTGCTCCCAGCCTCAGCACTCCCTTGAATGACATCTATAACATCCGCGATCTCTTGATCCGGGATTATGGTTTCAACAACGAGAATGTGAAGGTACTGCTGAATGATCAAGCCACCCGGACAGGAATTCTTCACGCTTTGACCCTCTATCGGGATGCGCCTCTTGGCAGTTCCGACAATCTGTTGGTCTATTTCGCCGGCCATGGTTTTCAGAATCCCGGTACGGAAGATGGATTTTGGATTCCCTCTGATGCGACGACCGACGAATCCACTTGGGTGCCCGTTTCGGAGATCCGGCGGATTGTGAAGAATATAAGAGCCAGGCATACGCTGCTTGTCTCGGATAGCTGTTTTTCAGGAACTTTGACCCGCGCGACACTGGCTCTTCCCACTCATGATCGGTTTTTGGCGGAAGTCGCCAAGAAAGACTCCTACCAGGCGCTCACTTCCGGGGGATTGGAGCCTGTCGCAGATGGAGGCAAAGATGGGATGTCCCTGTTTGCTTATTCTTTATCCAGCTATTTGAAGAATCCGCCGCGGCCATATTTTACGACCGCGCAACTTTACACGGACCTGGCGCCCATCGTGGCCAATGCTTCCGGTTCGCGTCAAACCCCTGAGCAGGGCAAGATTCCCGGCACCTTTGACGAAAACGGCCAGTTCATTTTCGCGCGCGTTAACATGGTGGGAAGCATGCCGCCGCTTGCTCTCCCTCCTGCGCCCGTAGCCAGCCCGACACCGACCAGCACGTTGGTGCGCGTCCCGGCGGCTTCCATCCCCCCGGGAAAAGTCGCTTTCCTGGATATTATCTTTGCTCCACCTAAGGGCTGGGAGGTGACCAAGAATCAGCCGGGTGAAAGCCTTGAGTACAAGCAACCTCAATCAGGCCTATCGATAGCCCTTAGCACCTTTCATCAGGATTCCGCCGATGCGCTGCTGAAGAACCCCGCGACCCAGCTGAAAGTCATGACCGCAAATTTCGTGGTTAATTTCAAAAAAAAGGGGTTCAAGAAAGTTGAATTGGGAGATTCCGAGCAAAAGCCAGCCGGGGACTTCCATGTATTTTCCTGGGATGCGACATACCATGTAGGTCCGACAACTTTGTGGCTGCGGGCCGACGTGGTCGTGGATGGCAAGGAGTCGAGAGTCTACAACTTCACGACCACCGGAGAGCCTGACAAAAAGGGGATGGCGATTGACGCAATCGGGCAGATCATCTCTTCTCTTCAACGAGCAGGCAGGTAAGCGAAGCGCGGAGGTATTTGGCTCCGAGCCGAATTCCTCCGTGGCGCTTTCTCATTGCCTGGCAATGAGAAAGTCGAGATTCCGATTTTACGAACCGCAGAGGAAAGCAACCTGCGCCCTCCTCTACATTACAGCTTCAGGTTGACCGCCCGTTCGGCCGTGCGAGTTCGCAGACAACACCATCCACTTGGCCGTACCACGGCTTTACCTCGGTAGTGTCAGTGTCGCCTGCCCTCGTGATGTTTCGTCACCTTCTCCGTCCAATCGCGCCACGCATTTCCTACGGGCAGGAAATTACCGGCGGGAATTGTAGAATCTTTTCCTGCCGGCAGGAAAATGGCCGATTTTCCCATTGACAACATATCTTGCCCGTGTGCTAGGCTAATGTCGGGGAGGGACGAGCGGTGGGCGGTGGCGGGTAACCACCCCCGGCGCTAACGCGCCTCCCCCTCCTGAATCGGGAGGGGAGCCTTGGGTGGGCCTGGGAGAGGACCAGGAAGAAAGCAGTAAGATATCCATGTATGCCACGATGTATATGAAAAACAAATGCTTATCGGAAATCCGAGGGATTCACAGGAAATCGTATGTGGCTGATACTAAATGGTTTATCTTACGGTGATGGGTTCGGTGCCGGGGAAAAGGGGGAATTAAAAATGAAGGATGATCCCACGATCTTAATGAAAACAAAGGGAAAGTAAATCGACATTTGGATGGTCCCACGATGTGTATGAAAACAAATGGTTTATTTTGTCATAGCCACGATGTACATGAAAATAAAGAAACTTAGCTGGAAGCGCTGGTCGAAAAAGCAGAGGGGGGTACACCGAAGGCCTCTGTGGTTTTGTCCTCCTGCGCGCTTCACCCATCCACTGGGCGGCAAGTTTGGCGTCCTGCGTAATTTCTTGCAGTGAATCGACAGGAGCCTCTTTTCTTGAAAGTAACGGCGCATGACCATGCGCCCCCACAACGTCAAGCGTAACGCGACATTTGTGCCGCCCGCGTTTTAGTTTAGCGGCATGCAAAGTTGCGTCGGAATTACCTCCTCAATAGTGCAATCGAAGTAGTAGAATCTTTTCGCTTTCCGGAGGGTAGCAGGTGGAGGCTGGCTTGCTCCACCCATCAAGAAATCCCAACATCGAGGTTTCCTAATGGCAGAAGCAATCAAGGTGGGATTGGTGGGAGCGCGCTTTGCCGCGCGATTTCATTGGGAGGGGATTCGGCGCGTTTATGGCTTGCCGGTGGAGATCGTGGGAGTGACGGCGAAATCGGCAGAGTCCAGCAAGGTGTTTGCGCGCGAATATGGCGTCAAGGCCTTTGCCTCTTTTGAAGAGTTATGCGACGCCGTCGATGTGGTGGACCTCTGCACGCCGGGCTCAACGCACGAACCCCTGGCAGTGGCGGCCTTCCAGCGTGGTAAGCACGTGATTATCGAAAAGCCGTTCACCGGATATTACGGACCGGGGACGGAGGACTTTCGCGGCAACGTATTCAGCAAGGAAGTAATGCTGCGCGAAGCGATGGCCAGTTGCGACCGCATACTTGACGCGGCACGCGCCTCCGGCAAGCAGCTCGGCTATGCCGAGAATTTTATCTACGCCCCGACCGTCGCCAAGGAACGGGAGATCGTGGAGAAAAGCGGCGGGCAGATTCTGTGGATGATGGGCGACTGTTCGCACAGCGGTTCCCACTCACCCTACTACGGCATCTGGAAATTCTCCGGCGGCGGATCGCTGGTGGGCAAGGGCTGCCACCCGCTATCGGCCATTCTCCACCTGAAGCGGGTGGAAGGCGAGGCGCATGACGGCAAGCCCATTCGCCCTGCCACCGTTTCCTGCCGCACCCATGAAATTACCCGGCTGAAGAATTACCGCGACGCAGGATTCGTGCGCACCACCTACGACGACATCGAGGACTACGCCCAGGTGCACGTCACGTTTGACGATGGGACCGTGGCCGACGTGTTTTCCACCGAGCTCGTCCTGGGAGGTGTGCATAGCTGGCTGGAGGTTGTCGCCAATAACCATCGCACCCGATGCAATCTGAATCCCATCGACGCCATTCGAACCTACAACCCCCAGGAGGAAATCCTGAAGGACGTTTACCTGGCGGAAAAGCTCGGCACCAAGCAGGGCTGGAGCAATCCCGCGCCTGACGAAGGCTGGCAAAACGGCTACCCGCAGGAGTTCCAGGACTTCATGGTCAGCATGGCCGCCAACCGTGCCCCCCTCTCCAGTGGGGAACTGGCGCGCGATACCATGGCGGTTCTTTATAGTGCTTACCTTTCCGCGGAACGGCACGGCGCCGAGGTGAATGTACCGTAAAAAGACGGGAAAGAGCATCAGCCTTCCCCCGGCGAGTTAAGCCCATGGAACATGCCCGGGTTGACTCGCCGGGGAGGCTGGCGGCGGTTCCGCCCGCCGGACGGGCCATTCATGGAAAGTACACTAGGCTATTAATCCTCGGGGGCCGGGAAAGGATTCCGAGCCCCCGGTCAGGCCGCCACAAACTGGCCATTTTTTGTCAATAGTTATTCCACTCTGTGTCCGCATGTGCTAGGATGCGGAAAGTGGGATTGAGGAAAGTCCGCATTATCAGATATTTAGAGCTTAGGCAAGGATGATGGGGATGGTATTTGAAGTGCTCCTAGACAGGTCGATGCGGGTTCAGTGCCCTACCACCTTGTTTATTCCGTGCTGCGCTCGCTTTGGGGGAGGAGTATAGGCCATGCGTGCTAACCAGCGGGGTTTCTCGCTCATTGAGCTGCTGATTGTCGTCGCGATCATTCTCATCATCGCCGCAATCGCCATCCCCAGTCTGATGCGCAGCCGTGTTGCGGCCAATCAAGCTTCCGCCATCGAGAGTTTGCGCGTTATTTCCACGGCGGAGGTGACCTACGCCACCACCTACGGTACCGGATTTTCAACCTCACTTGCCGTGTTAGGTCCTCCGGCGTCCGGCCAGGGAGTATCCGCCACCGCAGCAGGCCTAGTTGATGATACCCTTGCGGCTGGCTATAAGAGCGGTTACACCTTCACCTATGCCGCCAACAACTATAACGCCGCCACGAACACTTGGAATGGCTTCTCCCTGCTCGGAAATCCAGCAGTCTACGGCCAGACGGGCGGATTGTACTTTTTCACGGACCAGAGCTTTGTGATCCGCGCCAACTCGACCGTTGCCGCAGCATCCACAGATTCGGCTGTAGCGGATTAGGCCTTGCGCCAACCCTGTTTTTCCCACTCTTTCGCCTGAGGCGGATTTACACGATGAACCGTTCCGTACTTTGCGTTACATGCAAGCGCGATTTGCGGCAGGGTCATATCCCTTGGCCCGCGCCTGCTTCTGTGTCATGTATTCCCCCACCTTTGTCCTGCCATACCAGCGCGTGCCAGGGCAATGATAGGTCCCCGAGTTCGTATTGACCCATACCCTGGCTTCGGGATTTTCCACGGCAGCAGGTTTGGGTGGGGTGGATTCAAAAGTCTTATGAGGTACGTTCCGCAAAACCCACACATGCCGGGCGTAAATGCCCGCCAGCAGCAGCACGCAGAGAGTTGCCACCGCCCCCGCCGCCCACCACTTGCGGTGGCTGTGTGCGGTGGTCAACTTTGTGTGCTCATCGGTGGAGCCCGGATCTGCTGCCGTTTTGACTGCGGACAATGGTTCCGGGCCGGGCCCGGCCTCGCCAGCATTTCCCGCAAGAGCGCTCACCAAATCGCGCCCATGAGGAATGCGGTCGACAGGATTTTTTTCCAGGCAGCGCCGCACCGTGGACTGGAGCGGTTCCGCCAGTTTCTCCAGCTTTTGCGGCTTGCCCACCATGATTTCCACACTGAGCTCGAAGGGGGTGGCCCCGCGGAACGGCAACTCGCCGAGAGCCATCTGGTAGAACAAAACTCCCAGCGCCCATATATCGCTTTGGAGACTGGTGGGATTACCGCGAAGCACTTCCGGCGCGAGATACGGCAGAGTTCCCGCCGTGGCGCCGGCTTCCGTCAAGGTCAGACATGAAGTTGTGACCTGCGCCATGCCGCTGCGTGGAATGCGGCGGCCCAGGCCGAAATCCAGCAGTTTGATATTCCCTTCGGGAGTAACAAGGATATTGGATCCCTTCAAATCTCCATGAATGATGCCTTGTTCGTGGGCGAAAGCCAGCGCGCCGGCAATCTGCGCAGCGTAGCGCGCAACTTGTTCAGGAGCCATGCCGCCTTCGGGAATGATTTCAGCCAGCGGCATGCCCTCGACATACTCCATCGCGATATAAGCGCGGCCTTCTTCTTCCCCCAGATCGTAAATGGCGGCGATGTGCGGATGGTTTAACTGGGAAGCCAGGCGTGCCTCGCGCAGGAGGCGCGCCCAGGCGAGTTCGTCGTTGCGAAGGTCATCCGCCAGGACTTTGATGGCTACCTGCCGTTCCAGGCGCAGGTCGCGTCCGCGATAGACCACGCCCGAGCCGCCTTCACCCAGGCAGCCCTGAATCTCGTAGTGGGCTAGCGTCTTGCCAATCATAGGGAACCGTCACTCCTCCGCACGCATGGTATGCGCAGAAGAGACACAAGTCAAAAAGGTTATTGTTCAAATCGCCATTAAGCGTCACATTTACCGTGTATTGAGGGACGACTTGTCCGTTCCGGGCTGTACTGCACTGCAACCAAGAAGAATTTCACCACAGAGACACAGAGCCACTGAGGCAATAGAATAAGAACAAGGCAAACGGCCTACGTTTCTTATTTTTGCCTTTTACGCTTTGCCTTTTGACTTGCTTTTGTCTTTCTTTTACGGCTGCCCCTCCCTCTGTTATCATCTCGCTTCCCCTGGAATGCATTGCATGCGAGGTGTCTCTGTGGACTTTCAAGGCCGGGTTGCCATTGTCACTGGCGGGACAGGCGCGTTGGGAAGCGCCGTCGCGCTTGATCTGACTGCGGGCGGAGCGCGCGTAGCGGTGCCCTATACCGATGATGAACATTGGGCGGCATTGCTAGACCGTGCGGGTACGGCGAAGGAGCAACTGTGGGGGGCGAAAGCCGATCTGACCCATAGCGCCGACGTTGGGCAGTTCGTTGCCAACGTGGTGGGGTGTTGGGGCCGACTGGATTTCCTGGTTTGCATTGCCGGTGGGTTCGCAGCAGGGAAGATACATGAAACCAGTGAGGAAAGCTGGGACCGGATGTTTGATCTCAACTTGCGCACGGTCTACCTTGCCGTCCATGCCGCCGCTCCCGTGATGATCAAGCAAAACTTTGGCCGCATCATTACCACATCAAGTGGCGCGATTCTGAACGGCGGTGGCGCGGGCATTGCCGCTTACGCGGTATCGAAAGGTGCGGTTAGCCACCTCACGGAGATCCTGGCGAGCGAACTGAAAGGCTACAATATTCACGCTCACTGCATCCTTCCGGGAACCATGGATACGGCGGCGAACCGTCGCGACATGCCCAAAGCCGATTTCACCAAATGGGTTTCCACCAAGGATGTGGCACGGGTCATCCGTTTCTTGTTGAGCGACGAGGCGAGCGGGGTGCGATCGGTTGCCGTCCCCGCGTTGGGGCCAGGATGATTGACGCGTATTGATATAGATTTGCGTTAAACAGGCAGCATGGTTTCGAGCACAGTATAGAGATGGGAGCTGTATGCACTGTCCAGGCTGTGGCAAAGAAGTTGCGGAGTCGGACGTCAAGTGTGGCTCCTGCGGGAGCTCTGTTTCTTCTCGCACGGCGTCTTCTCCGGAGATCACAAAGCCATCACCGCAGAGAAGCAATTGGGCTGTCGCGAATCTAAACCTCGGGCTGATTTGTTTTGCGGTCTTGATTGCGTTCTTCGTTACGCTTGGCAGAGCTCCGATCAACTTCCGGCTGGGATTGCTTCCGGCTGCGCTTGTGGTGGGCGCAGTCGCAATCATTTGCGGCCATCGGGCGAAGGGTTTGATTCGCCGCAGCAGCGGAGGATTGGTTGGCCAAGGGATGGCAACTGTCGGCCTGATAATTGGCTACCTGGGCTTGGCCTCGAGCATCCTTCTCATCGCTATTGCGGCCTTTGTGCACTTTGTGGCGTACAGCCGGATTGCCGCCAATCAAAGCGCGGCGGTGGCGTCGCTTCAGAGGATTAATACTGCGGCCACCATTTATGCAGAAGGGTATGGCGGGTATCCACCTTCGCTGTCCGTCCTGGGGCCCGGGAAGAGCGGGAGCCCCTATGCTGACTGTCAACCCAGCAAGGAATCGGGGTGTATGCTCGAGCCGGACCTGGCTTCAGGAAGAAAATGGAACTACGTTTTCACCTATGTCCCTGGGACGGCCGACACCGCCGGAGCGATTCGCAGTTACGCCATTTATGCCGACCCCACCGAACCCGGTGTTACGGGAAAATTGGACTTCTACACAGATCAAACATGTGTGATCCGTTTCGCCAAGGGTAAACAGGCGAGTCCGAAGAGCCCGCCGTTCGGCAAGTGAGATTTTCCGCCCTCGACACGAGGGAAGGCGTGTTCTGACCCTACGATTGCTTGCGCGGTGGCGCAGAGTGAATGGGTTCGCCCGTCAGCACGTGGGCGGCTTCCATCCAGGCTTCCGCCAGCGTGGGATGAGCGTGCACCGTGTGGGCAAGGTCCGCGGCGGTTAATTCCGCGCGAATCGCCACTGCTGCTTCCGCGATGATATCCGTGGCGTGAGGGCCGATGGCGTGCGCTCCCAAGAGTTGATCTGTTTCCGCATCTGCCACCCACTTCACAAAACCGTTGGGTTCACCGATGGCCAGCGCTTTTCCCAGCGCGCCGAACAAGTATTTCCCCGTCTTAATCTTTCGGCCTTGCTGCTGGGCCTCCTGCTCGCCCAAGCCGACCGTGCCGATTTCCGGCGCGGTAAAGATGCAATTGGGAACCAGCGTTTCATTCTTGTGCAGGTAGCGGCCACTGGCGTTTTCCGCAGCCACCAAGCCCTGCGCCGTAGCGGCGTGGGCCAGCAGCGGGCCGCCGGTCACATCGCCCACCGCATAAATGGTGGCGACGTTGGTACGGCCGTAGGCGTCGACGTCGAGGAATCCCCGCTCATTGGGTTTTAGTCCGGCGTTTTCCAATTTCAGTGAACTGGTCACCGGCTTACGGCCCAGGGCCGCCAGCAGAAGATCCGCTTCCAACATTTCCTGCCCGGCACGCCCATGCACGCCGCGGTCGTCTGCGGCGATTTCCTCTAGCGTTACTCCGGTCAGAATCCGGATGCCCAGAGTCTTTTCCATGTGGCGGCGCAGTTCGCGGCGAACATCGGCGTCGATGACCGTGATGATGTCATCCAGAAGTTCCACCATCGTTACTTTCACACCCAGTTGCGCCAGCATGCAGGCAAACTCGCAGCCGATGATGCCGCCGCCTAGGACTAGCACCGAAGCCGGCAACGCGCGCAGGCCCAGGAAGGCGCGGCTTTCCACGACGCGCTCATGGCGCGGGAGAAATCCCGGCATGGCGGAGGCGGCGCCAGTGGAGATGATCGTCTTGCCCGCTGTCAGGATAACCGGCTCAGCCCCGGAACCTGCCGAGGTCACCTCAATTCGATTGCGGCTCCGGAACGAGGCGATGCCTTGAAATACCGTTACCCCATTGGCCTTGAGCAATTGCTTGATGCCATTGCGCAGCTTCGCGACCACCTGGTCCTTGCGGTCGGCCATCGCGGCGTAATCGAAGGAGGTGTTCTCCACGTGCAAGCCCATCGCCCCGGCGGACTTGATGCGCGCGAATAATTCCGACGACGCGATCAAAGTTTTGGTGGGAATGCAGCCCCAGTTCAGGCACGTGCCCCCCATCTCTTCCTTTTCCACAAGGGCCACGGTCGCGCCCAATTGCGCCGCGCGAATCGCTGCGGGGTAACCACCGGGTCCCGAGCCAATCACCACTATGTCAAACGCTGCCACAGGTTTTTCTCCTCAAGGGTTTTTCGAATCGAGTTCAGGAAACGCGCCGCGAGCGCCCCGTCGATCAGGCGATGATCGCTGGACAGCGTCATCTTCATCATTGAGCGGATCACCACTTGATCGTCTTTCACCACCGGCATTTTTGCGGTGGTGGCGACGGCAAGAATGGCGCTCTCGCCAGGATTGATGATGGCGGTAAAGTTCTCCACGTCCATCATTCCCAGATTGGAAATGGTAAACGTGCTGCCGGTCATCTCCGCCGGGGTAAGCTGACCCGCCCGCGCCTTTGCGGTAAGCTCCTGAGCCCGAGCGTGAATTTCCGCCAAAGTCAGTTCGTTGGCGTGGCGAATCACCGGCACCACCAGTCCCTGCTCCACCGCTACGGCAAGGCCCAGGTGAATTGCGCTGCGCAAACGGATGCTCTCACCATCGGATGTGCTGTTGACGGTAGGGAACTGTTCCAGAGCCAGCGCCGCGGCTTTCAGGATAAAGTCCGTCAGCGTATATGCTGTGCCCTGCGCTTTCAGCTCAGCGCGCAAGGACTCGAGCTCCGTCACATCAGCGGAAACCGTCACAAAGAAGTGCGGGGCGTGGGTGTAACTCTCGGTTCGCCGCTGCGCAATGAACTGCCGCATGCGCGCGATGGGCTTGGGCCGCTCCGCCACACGGCGTTCAAT